>NZ_DKJS01000083.1:254-85004 GCF_002455205.1 Lysinibacillus sp. UBA6686
TCACCTTGATTTCATTGACATAATACTATTTCAACAACATGAAAGGTCCTTGTGCACTTTTAAAGCACAAGGACCTTTTCGAAACTTTTACAGAGTATAAACCGTAAAGAGAGTATTAAATAACTAGGAGGGAAAGCAAATGTTCAAAAAAATAGCAGCAGATGCACTGGGATTGTCGGATATTGGCATAGTTGTGCCGCGTGAGGATTATGATAAAACGGATGCAGATGATTTTATTTTGCATGAAATAGATGAAAAAATTTATTTTTTAATTAAAACGAAGGCAGATGAGTATTGCTTTACAAATAGAGCAATTATACATGTTGATGGGGAAAGTGCCATGAGCAAGAAGAGATTACTGCGCCGTTATGATTATTCTATGTATGCTATTACAGATGTTTTTCTCGAAACAGCAGGAACAATTGATCTTGATGTCGAAATTAAGTTTACAATAGGTAATTCTCCATTATCCATCGATATTCATAAACGGTTTATTGATGATATTAAAGACTTATATAAAGCGTTACATGCAATCAGCTATGAGCAAAAGCAAAATGCCTACAAGCTAGAGGCAGCAGAAAAATGCTTACAAATTGCTTCCTCATCCATCGGACGAATTGGTAATGATAATGTTACTCCTTCTACATCATTCGAGGAAATTACACGCTTCGCAAATAGCTGGATATTAGATCATAAGGACAAATATAAAAAAGAAGATTTCTCACACGTTTATGATTTATATATGAACAATTAAGAAAGAATAGCTCTCTGCAATTTGTGGAGAGCGTTTTTAACATAAATACATAAAAATCAAACTAGGAGCGTGACGAAAAATGACAAACGAATTGCAAGTGCTAGAAAAAGAAATAGGAATAGAAGATGAACATTTCGAGCAGCAACCGCAAGCCGTAGAAACATTATTCGTAAATGAGTTTATAGATGGTATTTTAGACCCTTCGCAGAAAATGCTTGGTCCTGTTAAGGATGGTGGAACGATTATTGCTAATACAACACCTGGTTGCTGGGGACCCATGCTGACACCTACAATTCGTGGTGGACATGAAGTGACGAAGCCTGTATTTGTAGAAGGCGCGGAGGTAGGAGATGCCATTGTCATTAAGATTAAATCCATTCAGGTGACATCATTAGCAACGGTATCTGGACACGATGAGGTTATTAACGATCGATTTATTGGGGACCCATTTGTTTCCGTAAAATGTCCAGGCTGTGGCAAACTTCATCCGAGCACTATCGTTAAGGGAATCGGTCAGCATGCCATTCGCTGTTCCACATGTGATACCGAAACGGCCCCTTTTAAAATGACCAATGGCTACACGATGGCATTCGATCATAAGGGGAATATTGGTGTTACTGTTGGTCGAGAAGGAGCACGTCGAATTGCACTGGATGGGAAAAATTATATGCGCACACCTGAAAATTCTATACAAAATCCGGTAGTAGCATTAGCGCCCAGTGATTTAGTTGGCATTATGGCTAGAATGCGACCATTTTTAGGACAACTTGGTACGACGCCATCCAAGGCTATGCCAGACTCTCATAATGCAGGTGATTTTGGTTCATTTTTAATTGGGGCACCGCATGAATATGCCTTTACACAAGAGGAGTTGGATAAACATCGTACAGATGGGCATATGGATATAAGCCGTGTTCGTGAGGGGGCAACCATTATTTGTCCAGTTAAGGTTCCTGGAGGTGGCGTTTATATTGGTGATATGCACGCCATGCAGGGAGACGGTGAAATTGCAGGACATACAACAGATGTTGCTGGTATCGTCCAACTACAGGTGAGTGTATTGAAAAAAGCGTCATTGGAAGGTCCAATTTTATTGCCAAATGCTGAAGATCTACCTTATACAGCTAAACCTTTTACAAAGGAAGAAAAACGCCGTGCTCGTGAGCTTGCGGAGGAATTTGGGGTTAAACAGGTGGAGGATGCATTCCCTGTATCAATCATTGGCTCTGGAACATCATTAAATGAGGCAACAAATAATGCCCTAAGTCGTGCTGCAAAGCTTTTTGAGATGAGCGAGCCTGAGGTGATGAACAGAGCAACCATTACGGGCTCCATTGAAATTGGTCGTCATCATGGAGTTGTAACAGCAACCTTCCAGGTACCGAAAACTGTACTGAAAAAAGCACGAATTTATAAACCAGTGAAAAAACAATATGATTGACCGATGAAAATAAGCACAAAAGCAAACTATGAAAACTGGTTTGCTTTTTTTTGATGGCAAAGACTTTTGTCTAAAGATTGACAAATAAAAATTGTTTTCTATTGATTAGTTGCTATAATAGAACAAGTTCTAAATAGCTAAAAGATTGTTATAGTTCTATTAGAATTCTTACATAGAAATGATGGTGACACATGGCAGATTTCGTGCATTTACAAGAAAAAAGAGAAAAAACAAACAGTTTTAAAGCATATCTCAATAAAATGCGAGGTGGAGGACATGCACCATCGAGAACAAATTTTGCTGACGCTCTCACAGGTGCGGTCGGGGGATTAGTATGTATTTTTGTGCTGCTTTGGCTGACGAATTACACAGGGACACCCTGGCTAATGGCCTCACTAGGTGGTAGCTGTGTACTCGTATTTGTGGTTTGGAATGCACCGTTGTCTCAACCACGAAATATTATTGGAGGGCATTTTATTTCTGCCTTTATTGGTCTATCTATATATTCCCTTCTAGGAACAAGTATTGTTTCCATTAGTATGGGTGTAGGATTAACGATTTTCCTAATGGCGATTACGGGAATTATTCATCCACCGGCAGGAGCTAATCCTATTATTATTATTTTAGGAGGCTATGGATGGAGCTATTTGGTGATGCCTGTATTAATAGGTGCACTAATTATTGTGTTCTTTGGTATAGTGATTAATAATTTACGAGAAACACGACAATATCCTTCATTCTGGTAAAACAATTGTGTAATCCATATATGCAGGGCAATTAAAAATTTGACAGATTTTTTTGTAACTATTTGAATGGTTACTCGTCTACTGTTACGAGAAGGTTAATTTCTCGATTATATTAGTGAATTATACATAACTTCCCTAAGTTGTGTATGCAGCTAGCACTGTCTAGCATAGGCAATGAGTGAATTGTGACAATGCCAATGGGCTACCAACTTATAAGCACTTGTCCAATGAACTCATTTGCCCTTTATCAGGAAAATTTTAAATGTTAACCCATCTATTAAGTTACTATTCAATAGATGGGTTTTTCTTTGTCACATTTATAAGAATACTTTTGTCGTATTCTTAAGGCATATCATAATTTTTTTAGCATATGTTGGATTAGATTTGTTATATTGAAGAAAGAGCATTAGCTAAGCTTGTTAGTATTTTTGATAGGGGGCTCCAATTTCATGCTGTTGGATTGTGATGAGCAGTTATTCATGGCATATAAACGTAGTGGTGAAAAGGGTACTGAAAAAGTGCTGTCAACTTGGTCAGAGGCGGAGAATAAGTTACAGGCAGACCCAAAAATATTAGGTACTGCCCTTTCACCAAATTTATTTTTAGTGAATGAGGAAATGGCGATGAATATTGCTTTTTCAACTGCGAGGAAATATTGGGGTCATGTAACTACAGATACGCAAGCTTTTTTTGATAAGCAGGGTATGGATGCTAAATTTGTACATGATCGTCTGAATGATTTTTTTTATACGCAAAGAGGGAAAGAAATTTTTTTTGAGCAGCTTTTTGCACAGCATACAATGGACTTTGAACGGTTAATATGGTTAATCTTTGGCAAACGAATGCAAATTACAATGCCGGTTAACGAACTTCAAACTATATTTTTATATAAATTAAATAATGAATATTTTGTGCATATGATTTATAAAGAACATACTCTATTTTGGCATTGGTTGTTTATGAAAAAGATTTATTCACTGTTTATCCACAAACCTTTAGAACAATTCACATTTATTCATGAAATGCTTGGTCATTTTGAGCATTCTGCAAGAAAAACTTATGCACATGTGAATAACTTTGTGAATAATTACAAAAAAAATCTGGATAAGTGTATAACTTATGTGGATAACCATAATTCAACGTGCTTAGAAAAAAAACAGTTACACCTTTACCAAATCGTAGTGCATTACCGGTTAGCCGAAGGGGATAATCGTTGTGTTAAGTCATTAATTACTGCTTTTGAAGCGGATTGGCGTTATTCAATGTATGCGTTGACAGAGAAAGAAAAGGTGTTGATTGCCTACCTTCTGTTTCATATAGCACATCAGGAGAAGAATGATGAATTGGTTATCCAGTATGGAGAATATTTATTAGAGGATGAACGTCTTAATAATTATGCAATAGAGATTATGCTGGAGTATAAAGAACTATTGCCTAATCGTAAGCCAACACCTCCCGCTATTATCAAAAATTATGAACTAAATTTTCTAGAAAACTTATATGCTATTTTACTCGATCATTACGTAAGAACCGAGCGTTATCAGGAGGGGTTAACACTTTTAAAGGAGCATAAACTAGCATCCAATAAAAAAATACATGCAGCATTAGTGCAGAAAAACTATAGTAATGAACATTTCATAGCGATAGAGGCTTATGTCCAACAAGATATTGCTTTACTTGTGAATAATTCATTACAGCATATCGGATTATCTGTTGATGAATGGCGTAGAAATTATCGTCTACCAGAGGCTTCGTATTATTTTGTTGCACAGAGCGCATCCCTTCATATATTAAATATCTTAAAGGTTCTATTTGTAACAGAGCAGTATGAGCTCTTTGAAAAATTAATGGAAATTTATAAGAAGTACTTACTTATAGATGATCATTTCGAAAGTTTACGAGTGTTTATAAGTGCATATGTAGAGCAGGAATGATTAAAAAGAGTGTCTAGTGTAAATATGCACTAGATACTCTTTTTGATGTTTATTCTAAAACGCCCTTGTCTTTTAAGTTAGCGATTTCTTCTGCACTAAAGCCAAGAACAGATAACACTTCCTCATTATGCTCTCCAAGCTTGGCGCCTACATGCCTATATGCTGGTTGAGCGCCATCAAATTTAAAGGCAGATGCAATTTGTTTTTGCGTCGTACCATCGCTTTTGGGAATATCAACAATCATGCCACGAGCCTTTAGCTGTGGGTGCTCGCACGCTTCAGGAAAGGTTAAGACAGGTTCCACGCATCCTTCAAAATCCTCGTTAAACACTTCTAGCCATTCATTATAGGTTTTTGATAAAAAAGCATCATGAACGGCTTCTTTAAAACGAATTTGTGTATAGTATGAATCATTAAAAGTATTATCAATAAGCTCAGGAATATCAAGGGCTTCACATAGCAGCTTGCGGAATTGAGGCTCAAGACTTCCTACTGAGAAAAATCGCCCATCTTTTGTTTTGTAAAAATCATAGTAGCTACCACCATTTAAAATCTCCTGCTCTGGCTGAGGCACACGCCCCCCTCCAATGTATGCGGCTCCATACATAGCATTAAGTGAAAATACAGCATCGGTCATACTAATGTCAACATATTGCCCTTCGCCTGTTTTTTCACGATGTAATGCAGCAGCCAGTACGCCAATTGCAGCATGCATGGTGCCTCCTGCAATATCAGCTAACTGAATTCCCATCGAAACGGGTTTTTTATCCTTATGGCGAGAGTAATCCAGTACACCAGCTAATGATAAATAATTATTGTCATGTCCTGGACGATTGCTATAAGGTCCCGTTTGACCATAACCAGTAATTGCACAATAAATAACCTTTGGATTAATTTCCTTTAGAGCCTCATAGCCAATGCCAAGTCGTTGCATAACGCCAGGTCGAAATCCTTCAATAATAACATCGTACTCATGAACGAGTGACTTCACGATTTCTACAGCCTCTGGCGATTTTAAATTTAACGTTAATGACTTTTTAGAACGATTTAAATGTTGGTGTATATATGCCTCATGATCGTCATCATAAGGAGGCATGATTCGTGTTAAGTCCACGCGCTTCGAAGATTCAACGTGGATAACCTCCGCACCTAAATCAGCAAATATCATTGTTGCCATTGGCCCTGGCAGTAATGCAGAAAAATCGAGAATTTTTAACCCCTTTAAAATACCCAAATCTCCCAACCCCTTTTGTTTAGCTACTAATGCCATCTATATTAAGAGACCTAGTAGCTTTTCTCTTAACCCCATTTTGAAAAGCGTATATTGTATCTGTATTAATACAGTGTAATATAAATTTATCAGTATTATAACAGAAAAAATGATGGCTTGACTATGCTAATTTTTATTATAAAATACTTAGCCTGAAAATTATATGTCAGAATAACAATAAAAGTAAAAAAATTTCGAATATAGATTTTCTGTCAAATTTCAGATAATAATCACCTTTTATTTGAAAATTCTGTAAATATAAAAGCGAAAAAATCTCTATGTAATAGAAAGTACATAGAGATTTTTATATTGTTATAGAAATATTATGTCAAAGTGTACGCTATGACTTTGAATAAAAATTCACTGTAAAATAAGGTGAACCATTGTTTTTAAAGCAGACACCGACAAAAACATGCGTAAATTCTTTTCTTAAAATATTCCTACGATGTCCTGCAGAATTCATTAATGCCTCATGAGCAAAAATGCTATTGCATTGACCAGAGGCAATATTTTCACCATACCAGAAATAATCTACACTACCAGCAGTAAGTCTATCATTAGAATGATAACCTTTATGATCCTCATGGCTAAAAAATTGATGAGTTATCATATTGCTACTATGTTGGCGCGCAATAGAATTGTACTTTTTATCGTAAATAAGTGGTTGCAATCCTTCTACGGCTCGTTCATTATTAATGAGCTCAACCATTAAATCTTCAAATCCTGTCCGTAATTCATTGGAAGGTTTTCCGTAGAAACTATTTTTATTTAATTCTGTAACAGCATGAATCCAAAGAATGGAGCGAACTATATTGTTTTTGTGTAAATCATAGAAAAAAGTGACATAGTGCTGATTAATTAAATAGGTACCATGTGCTACATTGTCTGTACAATCAATATAATGTAGCAAGTAACTTGTATTTTGATAGTGAATAGCTTTGAGAGGAGACCCATATTTTTTAGTAACCTCTGTTAAACTAGCACCTATTTTAATACCAAATGCTTTATGCGCTATTCTTGTTTCATATCCACCAACGACTTGAGAATTATGCCTTCCTACAAGAGAAAATAGGGAATCATCTGTCCCTATTCGATGCCATTCCATTTTATATTCACTTTGAAAGCTAATACTTGAGGCGTTTTTTTTTGTCAAAGCACTCGAATAAGCCTTTTTATTTGAGCTGATAGAAGCTTTAGCCCATAATCCCATACCAAAGCCCAATAAAATTGGAGCTGTTTTATAAATCAACATACTTCAATCCTCTTCTGTTAAAGTACAATATCTAATAAAAATCTATCAGAAATAGAGCGTTTTATTACTATAAAAATACTATATTTTTGCTAAAAAAACGAGAGGATAAATTTTGGTACTTACACTATAATGTTACTTTAGATATAAAATATCTATAAAAAATCACTGTTTTCAATAAATTATTTCTAATAAAATAAGGAAATGTACTCATTAAGAATAATAGGGGTGTGAAAGTTGAAATCAAATCGGTTAAAGTTAAAACATTTAATTATGGGAGTAGCAATGGCTGCCTTTTTCTTTACAAGTATTGGTAGTCTCTGGAGCGGTTACCAAATGAATGTTGACTCGATTAAAGAAAATACATTAGAAACGAATCGAGTGTACGCACAAAAATTAGCATCTACAGCAGATGCTTACCTAGAGGAGGCTTTTCAAATTTTAGGTTATAGTGCTTCCAATATAAGCTCAAGGATGAATGATGGAAATGCATTAGAGCAGGAAACAGATCGTTTGAAAATGCAAAATAGTATGTTTAACTCTGTCGTTATTACGAATGCAGATGGCCGTGTACTTTCTATCTCACCTCCCTCTATAGAAATAAAGGGAGAGGTTTTAACATCAGTTGGTGCTAAAGAGGCTTTAACTAAAAAGGAGCCGCTTATATCAAAACCATATGAGGCGATAACAGGGCGTCTAATTATTTTTATATCTTATCCTATATTCTCAGCATCCAATGAATATCTAGGAATGGTGGCTGGTAGCCTTTATTTAAAGGAACAAAATGCCTTTAATAATTTATTGGGAGAACATTATAGCCATGATGGTTCTTATGTATATGTAGTAGACGAAGATGGTCGAGTGATTTACCATCAGGACCCAAGTAGAGTCAATGATATAGTTACTGAAAATAAAGTCGTGAAAGCTGTAATTTCTGGGGAGAATGGAGCACAGCTAGTCGAGAACACAAAAGGCATTAAAATGCTTGCAGGCTATAGTGCAGTATCTTTATCAGGGTGGGGAGTTGTATCTCAAAGACCTTTAGATGTTGCATTAGCGCCTTCGTTTGATCGGGTACAGGATGTGGCGATAAAATCTATACCACTTATGCTGGTTTCAATCCTTATAGTGCTTTGGGCGGCAGCACGTATTGCTAGTCCTTTACAACAATTAGCCACTTTAACAGAGGAGAGCCTAGATAGTAAAAATGTTGAAGGGCTAAAATCTGTCCAAGGTTGGTATTTTGAAGCGTATTCTTTAAAAAGTGTTTTAATAAGGAGCTTATCTTTTTTACATGGACAGGTACTGTTTTTCAAGGATCAATCGACCACTGATCCACTAACAGGGGTAACAAATCGACGTACGATGGATGCAATGCTGGCAGAATGGCAAGAAAACAAGCTACCTCACGCTATCATCATGTTGGATTTAGATCATTTTAAAAGTGTGAATGATACATATGGCCATGCGGTGGGAGATAAGGTGTTGCAATTTTTAGCGAAAAATATGAAAGCTGTCGCTCGAGAAGGAGATGTGTGTTGCCGCTATGGTGGGGAAGAATTTGTTATGCTACTACCTAATACTACAGCGGATGAAGCTGCTTCTGTTGCAGAGACGCTGCGTCAGGTTTTAGCTAACACGATTAGTCCTTGTGGTCGACCTGTGACATTATCGGCAGGGGTGGCTGTCTATCCTCAAATGGCTGATTCAACGGAAGCATTATTTGAAGCTGCTGATGGGGCATTGTATTTTGCTAAGCAGGCTGGTCGTAATCAAGTGATGGTAGCTGGGCAAGAAAATTAGTAAAAAATTTATGACAGATAGGCATACATTGCTATTTTAGGGGTACATGATTAATGTAGAAATCATTTGGGCAAGCTAATCTTAAATGATTTGACATATATCACTTCTAAATCATGTTCAAATAATATGCAAACTCGGGACACATCTCTTGATCGACTTGACAAGACGTAAGGTTATCCCCCTTTCCCTTATGACATTTACAAGAACGACTAGATGTATGCCTATATATCGTTAAAGCCAAGCGAGCACCGATGCTCCTTGGTTTTTTTGTGTAGGAATCCTATAAGAAAAATGAATGAATTATGCTCATAAAGTTGCTTAATAGGACAGGGAAATCTAAAAAGTCGTACTCACTGCTCAAATGTACACTTTAAATTCACAAAGCACCGATTAATGCGTGACTTTCTACTAGTATTTTAGAATTAACTATGAAGGTTTTCTAATTTGCTGTCGATATAAAGGGTATGATGAAATTGATATTTGTGCGTATCAAAATCCATAAAGTGAAAGGATGAGTGGAATGGATAAAACCAAAATCCAAAAAGTGAACAAAGCACTTATTGCAACTGTCTTTGCTACTAGTGGAATTGCTTTAGTAGTGCCACCACCACAAAAGGCAGAAGCAGCTACCTCACCGTTTAAGGATATCGATCAATATTCAAGTCACTATGATAATATTTTAAAATTATATTCTCAGGGTGCAATTAGTGGGTTTGCAGACAATACCTTCCGACCAAATCAAAATGTAACAAGAGGTCAGGCAGCTAAAATGCTGGCTACTGTCTTAAAATTAGACCTAAAAAATGTACAGGACCCTTATTACAAGGATGTTCCAAAAGGTAGTGAATATTACAAATACGTAGCGGCATTACAAAATGCAGGGATTATGTCTGGATATTCGAATGGAACATTTATGCCAAATGAAGTTATTACACGTGGCCAATTAGCAAAAATGCTAGTGCTTGGATTTAAATTTGAGGTAGCTTCAAATTATAATCATAGCTTTCAGGATGTTAATAGCCAAACGAGTAATGCCATTTATATTCAAACATTAGTGGATTTAAAAGTTACAGAAGGAACTACGCCAGTTACATTTTCTCCATTTAATCCAGTAACTCGTGGTCAGATTGCCTCTTTCATTGTTCGCGCACAAGATAAAAAGGGGAATGCGTCCTCTTACAAGATTACGGGTATTGAAGATGATGTAGTCTACATAAATGCTGAGCCTTACACGGTACCTGACAATTTAGCAAACGTTTTTAATGAGTATAATGCACCTGTTTTACAGGGAGCAATTATTGAAGGTAATTTAGCTGGGAAGACTATTCAATCTGTTTCAAAGCTAACATTGAATGCAAGCGGCACAAGCTCAAAATTTTTAGATTTTGATGGTGAGTATGGTTCATTTGGTGCAACCATTGTTGTCAATGGAAACTATATTGGATTTTCTAATATTACATTGACTGGCACAATGCTAGTAAACGAAACAGTGCGTCCACCTTTACATTTAAATGTTTCCGGCTACAAGCCATTATCAATTGGGCGCACAGCAAGTACGAATTTTTCATTTATTAACTGGTCTAATCCAGAAAATCAAAATGGGGAAAGCTCGTCCTCGTCCAATAGCAATTCATCGTCTGATCTTCAAAATTGGACAAATCAAAATTCAGAGAAGAACCCAGATAAAAACAAACCGTTTGTTAACTGGTCTAAAGAAAAAGTGACCATGAAAAATGTGGAAAAACATCTTGAATTTTATAACAGCACTGTCTCGCGTTTAGTTGTATCTCAAAGCGGTACTAAAATTGAAACGAATACTAAGCTGCCACGTGTGGATATTATCGGAAGTGTTCGAGAATTTGAGATTCAAGGTGATATCGGAACACTAAACCTTGATACAGAAACAAAGCTGACAATCTATGGAGATAGCAATATCGACTGGATTAACTACAATAGCTTTACAGATTTAGAGCTTTATATAGACGGTCGAGTGGGTACACTGTATGTGGATAATGCATTTGGCTGGGTGGATATTGGTCCATACACGTATATTGACAAAGTCATTATACCGAAGGGTGAATCACCAAATAATATCTTCGATGATTTCTTAGAGGATAAAGATAATATTGGTAGTATCACAGATCCAGATGGTAAACCAATCGATAAGGATGATATTGAAAACCAAAAGCCTGCTGATAAAACTAAGCCTGTTGTTAATATCACAAAAGTATCTGTATTGAATGGTAGTGATGTACAGGTAGATTTTACTTCAGATAAAGTCGGCACGTATTACTATATAGTTCGAGAAAAGGACGCTGAACCACCAACAAAACGAGAAATGGTTGATCGTGTTTCTACTGATAATGTTGCAAGTGGAACAGGTTCGGCTGTATTAAATAACAACACCTTTAAAGTGACAAATCTAGGTGAGAAAAAAGAATATGTTATTTATATAATGGTTGTAGATGGTGCGAAAAATGTTTCTGATCTAAAATCAGAATCCTTCCAGATGAAGGATGCGTCACCGCCAGTAGTAAAATCTCTAAAAGTGAATCCTTTACATGGTGGAAAACGAGCAGAGTTTACATTTACTGCAAGCGAGCCAGGGGACTACTACTACTATGTTCGGAAAAAGACAACTGCAGCTGATCCGACAACCGCAGATATAGTAGCGAAGCCAACAGGTACAGGTAAGGCTGTTGCAGGTAAACTAGGAATTACGGAGATTTTAACAGGCTTAGAGGCCGAAGAAGTGTATCAGCTCTACGTAGTAATGAAGGATGCATCAGGTAACTATTCGGTAGACCCTATTCCGAAGGAGGCTATCAAAGAGTTTACGACAAGTGCATTAGATAATATTCATCCTTATGTTGAGCAGACGAAGCTAGAACCAGCAGGAAAAGCAAATCAATTTTATTTATATTTAAACGAAGCATTAGATCCTGAAAGCGCTCGTAATATAAACAACTATGATTTATCAGGGACAGTTATTGTTAACACAACAGGACAAAATAAAATTAAACCTTCGGCAGTAGAATATAAAGAAGGGGATAAAAAAGTATTATTAACGATTCCTTCTGAAACAGGCTTTGTGTACGGTGATACATTGCGCGCTACTGTTTTACCGGGCGTAAAGGACTTAACGGGTAATGATTTTGAAAATGTCAATACCGTTGACTCTGGCAAACCTGTGAGAAACTATGCGGAATATATCCATGAAAAATTTGATATGCCTGTCATAACGATTGAAAATGTAGTTAGTAAGCCAGATCAAAATGATAACTATAGACGTTCTGAAGTAGAATTTAAGCCAAGTAAGGCTGGTACTTATTATTATATGGTGCTACCTGATACTGTTGAAGACAATGGAGAAGTAAAAACGTTTAAGCAATATTTAACAGACAAGGGCATTACAGAACGTGATTTTGTGAATGAGTTTGCAAATGAATCATCCTTAAAATCAGGCTATTTCCAAATTGGTGGGAAGGATATATATATTGACCGTGGCTCGGGTCCAGCTGATTTAGAGGAAAAAACAAAAAAATTCCCAATAACGATTTCGAAAGACAAACTGAATCCATTCTTAAGCTATTCCGTGTATATGGTCTTAAAGGATCGTGGCGGGGAACTTTCTAAAATTACCTCTAAGGAAATGATTGGTGATACAAGAGCACCGTTAATTAAAAATTTAGTAGTAAAACCTAAAGAAAATGATGATACGAAAGCTATGATTTCCTTTGATACTGATGAAACAACAGAGCTTCATTATTGGTTTGTACCGAAGAAAAATGCAGATGGCACGACAAATGATTCAGCAAATCTAAAAATTGATACACCTGCTGAACGTAAATTCTTAGAGGAAAAATTAAGAAGTAGCCCAAGTGTTAAGAAAAGTGGAAAGGGATCATTCCCATTATCTGAAGCTACAGGTGTAACTTTAGAGCCGCATAAGGAATATGTTGTGTATTTTGGTGCTGCAGATACGTATGGAAATATAACAGTGTACAGATCCAACGCTACTTCCGATGGTTACGATGAATCAAGCACGGGCTGGATGAGAGAAAATTTCTATTCTGATGGTACACCACCACGTATTGAAATGACAGTTGATGGTCAAAAGAAACGTAATATTGTTTATCGTAATTCAGATGATACATTTACGATTACATTTAGTGAAGCCATTATGCGCGATGAAAATGGTAATTCTTTAATAAACAATTTAAATTTACTTACAATTACGAATGAATCAGGTCAAGATATTACGTCTCAATATCAATTTGTTAAGTATACACAAGGTACAAAAACAACAGATGAAAGTAAGTTGATTATCAAACCAGTGGCACCAAATACGGCAGATAAAACATTTACAGTGAAAATGAAAAATGAAGCAGTCGATTACAATATTACAGGGTACACGGGTAATAAATTCAATGTTGAGGATTTTGGAAAATATGTATACCAAAAATCAGGTGTGGCATTCAGATCAGCTACATTAATGGGGAATATCTCAGTGGGGAATGTCCATTCTTACAGAGAGCTTGAGTTTATGTATCAACTTGCAAACGCAGGAGATGATGTAAAATTCTATTATGCAGTCCGTGTAAATGTTGTTCCTGGAGACTTAACCGCAGAAGAAATTATTTTTGCAGGTGAGCATGCTGACCAAATAGCGGCTGGACAAGCTGTTCCTGGTATTGCTAATGGTATTTCAGTTGCAGGTACTGGTAAACCTGAAAATTCATCAGATAACTCACAAAGATCGGTATTAACAACGAAGTCTTCTAATCTGAATAAAGTATTTATGGAAGGTGACCGTATTTACTTTGCAACTGTCGATAAATACGGTAATATTTCTCAAGGCGTACTAGATACAAACGACCAACAGAAATATATTAAAATTGAGAGAAAACCTTAATCAAAATCGTATAATAGACATCTAATTAAAGTTTTAGTTCACACTTTAAAGATTCTAAAACGTTATAATCAATTTATCAATATAGTAATTTGGAGAGATATTAAAAGCCAAACAATTGTAGAGAGCTACAGTTGTTTGGCTTTTATTTATAAACTTTAATTTGTTTTATAGTATAAGGCAGTCAATATAATGAAAAAGGGGATTTGAAATAAAATTTTTTATATACGTTATAAATTATTTGTTTATTTTATTGGAATATTCGTAGTTTATCTGGGAAATATATTTTAAATGTAGTACCCATATTTTCTTGGGAATCTACACTTATTCGTAAGCCTAATTTTTGGCACAAAGTTTCACAAAGATACAAACCCATTCCAGTAGATTTAACATAATTTCTGCCATTGGTTCCTGTGAACCCTCGTTTGAAAATTCTTTCAATATCAGTTGCTGCTATACCTATACCATTGTCTGATATTAACAAGTTAGTTCCGTTTTCTACCTTTTCTGAAATAAAAGACAATTTAAGTGAGTTATGTCGATATTTAATAGCATTATCTATTAATTGTTTTAAAATAAAAACAATCCATTTTGAATCAGATGTAACTCTTAAATCAAGATTATCCTTATGTATGCTACCATTAGCACGAATAATACTTAGGGAAAGTGATTTAATGGCTAAATTAACAACCTTATCTAGTGTAAATGTTTCAATTCTATAATCTTGATTTAAAGTACTGCTTCTTGCATAATATAATGCTTGTTCAACATAACCTTCTATCTTTAATAATTCTTCTTGAATAAGGGTACTTTCGAACGCCTTATGGTTGCTTATAATTAATTTTAGTGCAGTTATAGGTGTTTTTATTTCATGCACCCAAAGTTCAATGTAGTCGGTATAATCACGTTGAGCGTTTTTTAAAGAGAAAATACAATCATTCATATTTTTTGTTGCTTCATTGAGGATGTTGTAGAAGAATTTCCCTGAAAAAAAAGGAGGTTCCTCTACAATATCTGCAATATATGTTTTTTCTTTGATTTGTTTTGAAATATTTTTTATTTCATCATAATAATTTTTTAATTGATAGTATTTTACTCCTAATGGTATGAA
Organism: Lysinibacillus sp. UBA6686; assembly: GCF_002455205.1. Classification (NCBI taxonomy): domain Bacteria; kingdom Bacillati; phylum Bacillota; class Bacilli; order Caryophanales; family Bacillaceae; genus Lysinibacillus; species Lysinibacillus sp. UBA6686. Next base: position 15,475 of record NZ_DKJS01000083.1, read on the forward strand.
AAAGAAAAAAAGAAGTATTGAATCAATTACTATTACTAAACTTCCATTTTCATTATACAAATAGAGGATAGAGGAAATGATTAGCAATGAAAGAAAGTGAAGAAATATAGATAACTGTTTTTCCTTAAAGAATTCGATTAAGCTCATAGCTGGTAACCCTGTCCTCTCTTCGTTAATAAATACTTTTTTAAACCGATTGATTCCAATTTACGTCTTAACCTCGAAATATTAACATTTAAAGTGTTTTCATCAACAAAATCTCCATTTTGCCAAAGTTCATTCATTATTTCATCTCTAGAAACAACATTTCCTTTATTCAACATCAGTAGTCGAAGAATGCATAATTCGTTCTTTGTAAGCTCTATTTCTGTACGATTATAAATCGCCTTACTTTTTAATACTTCCAGAGTCAAATCTTTATAAGTAAGAATAACACTTTTGGAAATTTCGTATGTTCTTTTTAAAACGGCTTGAATATGAGCCAAAAGAATTTGTAAATCATATGGTTTTGTAATAAAGTCATCTGCTCCTATTTGAAGACTTAATAGTTCGTCGAAGGAAGTGTCGCGGCTAGTTACTATAATAATGGGAACAGATGACGACTTACGAATTTCACGACACACTTGAAAACCGTCTTGATAAGGAAGGTTAAGGTCTAAAATAATTAAGTGTGGCATGCTTTGTAAAGCATCTTCTACAATATTTGTAAAATCATCTCCGCTCATGCACTCATATCCATATTTTTCTAAAAAATTAAAAAGTTCCTTTCTGATAATTGGATCATCTTCGATAATGAATATTTTCATGTATAATTCTCCTTTTATTTAAACCAATGACTGGATTTATTTCCATTATTCATACCATTATAGTGAAGTGCAAGTAAACTTACAAAACGGTAATAATATGATACAATAATCGATTTTTTGTCAATTCATCCGATGGTAATATTATGGTAACAAAAGGATAAGTAATCCATAAAAGGAGCAGGATGGGGAAAGTGAATACAATATTAAAAGTTGAAAATATTGAAAAGGTATATGGTAATAAGGGTAATGTGACCCATGCATTGAAAAATATTTCATTTGAAGTGCAAAAAGGTGATTTTATAGCTATTATGGGGCCAAGTGGGAGCGGTAAATCGACTTTACTTAATTGTATTTCAACCATCGATACTGCAACTGCTGGTCATGTATTTATAGATGACGAAGATATCACCAAATTAAAGGGCCATAAATTATCAAAATTCAGAAGTGAAAAATTGGGTTTTATTTTTCAAGAATATAATTTACTAGATACACTAACTGCATTCGAAAATGTGTCTTTGGCATTATCTATCATTAATTATCCAGCGAATGAAATTGAGCCCGAAGTGGATAGAGTTGCCACTGCGTTAGATATAAAAGAAGTACTATACAAATATCCATATCAAATGTCAGGAGGTCAGCAGCAAAGAATTGCTGCAGCTAGAGCAATTGTAACAAGACCTACTTTACTATTAGCAGATGAGCCAACTGGGGCTCTTGATAGTAAATCCGCTAAAATGCTGCTGAAAAATTTGGAAATTTTAAATCAACAACAAGATGCCACTACTTTGATGGTTACTCATGATCCTTATAATGCTAGTTTTTGCAGAAGGATTATTTTTCTGAAGGATGGGCAAATTTTTAATGAACTAATAAGAGGAAACGATGATCGTAGAACTTTCTTTCATCGAATTATGGAGGTTGTTGCACTGCTAGGAGGAAATATCAATGATGAGTTTTAAATTGATATATAACAATGTAGGCAGAAGTATTAAAGATTATGCTATCTATTTTCTAACTCTTGTCTTAGGTGTCAGCCTATTTTATGCATTTAATTCAGTATCATCACAACCAGCTTTAAATGATTTAAATTATTCTATGGAGATTTTTGGGGATGCATTAGTTACATATATTGGTCTATTAACAAGATTTATTGCAATTGTTTTTGCTTTTCTCATTATATATGCGAATCAATTTATAATGAAGCGAAGAAAAAAAGAGATGGGTATCTATATGACATTAGGAATGAGTAAATGGCGGATATCCTTCATTTTTGTAGGAGAGACTTTTTTAGTAGGGTTATTTGCTTTAATTATAGGACTAGGGCTAGGATTTTTAGTGTCACAAGTAATTTCAATATTAGCTTTAAAAATGTTTGTAGGAGATGCAATTGGATATAAATTATTGTTATCAAAAGTAGCTATAAAAGAGACTATTATAAGTTTTTCAATTATTTATATTATAGTAGCGCTCTTTAATACACGTAATATTATGAACATTAAACTTATCGATTTATTAATTGCAAATCGTAAAAATCAAGAATTAAAGGTCTATAACAAATGGGTAACAAGTAGTCTTTTCTTAGTAGCGATTACTCTAATAACTACTGGAATTCTATTGTTATTGAAATATGGGCTTGATAAAAATTATTTAACAGGGATAGTTTCACTTCTTGGTTTTGGTATTATTCTTTTTTACTACACAATTTCTGGTGTAATGGTATTTTGGGCAAAAAGAAATAAAAAGTTGTATTTTAAAGAATTAAATTCGTTTTTGTTTCGACAACTTGGAAGTAAAATGCAAATCAATTTTCTAGTAATAAGTATTTTAAGTGCATTACTGATGGCTTCACTAGTTGTTTTAGGTACTGGAGTTAGTGTTACAAGTTCTATGAATAAGCAAGTTACCACTGCAACCCCGTTTGATCTAACAATTGTACAACCATATGATGAAAACAATGGTCTTTTAGAAACAGCAAAACAAGATGGTATTCCACTTAAAGAAAATCTTGTGAATTATGTTGAAATAATGTTGTTTAACACAGGTTTAACATATGGGGAATTGTTTAAAGAGAAACAAGTAAAACTATCTGATTTAGAACAAGAATTACTTATGTCACAAGTTACTTTGATAACCGAGACAGATTACAATAAAATATTGAAATTATCTGGAAAAGAAGAAATTCAGCTAGGAGAAAATAATTTCATTATTAATGCAAACTATGAACCCTTTAATAAGCATATTCATTATTTTTTAAATAATGAAGGGAAAATTAGAATAGGTGATAATGAGCTCACTCCAGCAAACAAAAAAATATTTAGTAACATTACTTACTTAACAAATTCAACAAGGGCAAATGATGTAGGGACAGTGGTTGTACCAGATAATATGAAAAATCTAATGAATCCAGATAGCTTGTTATTGAATGGTATTTTTCCCTCACAAGAAATTGAGGGCATGGTCTATAAAATAATGAATAATAAATGGGTTGAAAAATCTCTTGATGGGAATATTTACTACGTAACTAAAAGCGTAATACAAGATACTTACTTTGGAGTATTTGGAGTAATAGCTTTTATTAGCAGTTACTTAGGAATAATATTCATGATTGTCACTTTATCAATACTAGCATTACAGCAATTAACAGAAATACAGGATAACAAAGAAAGATATCTGACTTTATCGAAAATTGGCTCAGATGAAAAAATGATTAATAGGTTGTTGTTTAGACAAATTGGATTTTATTTTATTTCACCTTTAATTTTAGCTAGTTTGTTATCAATCTTTACTACTAAGGTTGTATTGGAGAAATTAGAACCGTTTTTTGAAGTTTCTATAAAACAGAATATGTTTGTAAGCTTCGGGATTATTTTTCTACTATATGCAATATATTTCATTGCAACTTATCATAGTGCAAAACAAGTAATCTTGGACAATAGACTTAAATAAAAGGAGTAGATAATATGGTTGAATTTCTAATGGGCTTTGGATTATCGGAGGGAATTGTTGAAACTATTAAATGGTGGATTCCATATTTAAGTTTTATAATGATCATAATCATCATAACAATTTTATTAAAGGTTATCCGTAAAAAGAAAATAAAGAATGCAAAAAATGGATAGTGAACTGCTCCCTGTCAAGTAGATAATGGAAATAATAAAGAGCGGTTTGAGCCCTGAATTCTAAAGGACTTAAGCCGTTTAATCGTGTCTGGTTGCGATAGTGATTATAAAAATGAATCTAGTCATCAACGCTAATTTTAACTCTTTTGAATAGAATTTACATAGAGTAGCTTCTTCGCGTTCACCTGGCTCATATTTTAATTTCCAGCTATAAAAAGTTTGATGATAATGGAAATTTTCCACACCCTTCTTTGAACAATTGAAGGATTTGTAGTTTTACTAGATAGAATGTTTGCCTCGCCTCATAAAAAGTATTCCCCTTAGATAAACAGATTTTATTTTGTAATCTGTCTATCTAATAGGGGGTATCAAAGCGCTTTTCAGCTAGGTATTTAAAAAACGGGGGAGTCGGCTAAGCATACAGGGAAGAACACTAACATGATCCTCCTCATCGAACTTCACAAAATTGGTGTGAATATTCTTGTCACTTAAACGCTTCATTCGTTCTGCTGCTTGCTCAGCCCCTTCAAGCATAGCAGCCAGTTCATTGGCACCAATTGTGAGCAGCAGATTGATAGTATGATTCCCATTCCAAGTTTCACTAAATCTCTCCATTTCTTTTAACACAGCATTATCAGCCCACCAAACTGAGGGACTTCCAGCTATGATGTGCGTAAATAAATAAGGTCTTGCACATAAAGCATATAGAGTAAAAAGACCACCTAATGAATGCCCCACAATGCCTTGTTTACTTTTATTAATGGGCCATTCCTTTGCCACCTTAGGCATCAATTCATGTTCGATAAAATCTAGAAAATCATTCGCCTTGCCATTAGGAGGCCAAGGCGTACCATCAGGACGAGGTGGTAGATTTTCCTCACCTACAGGTAGTGTAAAATCAAGGCATCGTCGTTCCATATCAAATGGCTCCTTTGAGGGATAGCCAATACCTATAACAAGAATGGCGTCAAAGCCTTTTGGTTTTCTTGTTTGTAGCTTCACTGCCTCTGCAAGTGTTGGAAAAAGTGCATCTCCATCTAAGACGTATACCACAGCATAGCCATCTGCTGGCGGCTCATCTGTTGGAGTCACAATCAATATTCGATAGTCTAACTGCTGTTGGGAAGTCATCATGTATTCAAAATAGTCTTTTGATACATAGGGTTTCTTTGTCATTGTTTTCATGGCGTTAAAAACTCCAATACATCATCTATGACTTTTCCCTGTGCATGAATGCCCCCATTTAGCCAATAATCTCCTGCTGTTTCGTATACGTGATTGTTTTTGAAGGCTGTTGTACTTTGCCAAATTTTACTTTCCTTAAATTCCTTTAAAAATTCATCGCCAAGATTGCCATCATTAATAAGGAAAATATAATCTGCATCAAGCTCTGGCAAAATTTCTAATGACACCTCGAAGGCACCATTCTTCACTAAGTTGCTTTGTTCAAAGCCTAATTCATGTGTTAATACATAGCCACTGAAATACTCATCAGTCATGAAGAACATACCTTTCGCATTAAAGCGAATTAACGCCACTTTTTTCCCTTTCGTAATAGCAGCTAGCTTCGCTTGTGCAGCATCTACCTTCTCTTGATAACTTTGTAATGCTTGCTCAGCCTTATCTTGTTCATTAAGTAGCTGCCCTAATACTTTAATAGAACCTTCCAAATCACTTGCTGCATTTTTGAATACGTATGTTGGGGCGATCTTTGCATATTTTTCATAAGTGCCATTTTCAAGATAAAATGAGTTGTGCAATATAATTATATCTGGTTTGTTTGCCATAATCGCCTCTGCAGATGGAGGACCACTTGCAAAGCTAATTTCTGGTACACCTTGTAACTGATTCTGTAAATAGAGCTGTGGCTTCACGCCATTTGACCATTGCATCATGGGTTTAATGCCTAAAGCAAGCAGCGAATCCTCCATGACAGGCGCAAATATTTTTGTAGGCTTAGCAGGTAATGTCACGTCATTTCCAAGCTCATCCTTTACTGTTAATGGATAAACATCTTTTTGCTCCTTCGTGCTTCCCGAAGCTGCCTGTGTTACTACCTCTTCTTCTTTATTACTTGATTGAGCATTGCAGGCAGTAAGTACGCCAATAACAAGTAATAAAGAGGCAAACACAAAGATAGATTTTAAAATTGTTTGATAGTGATAACGACAGTTTATGTTCATTGTTCATCAAGGTCTCCTTTTACTGATAATGATTCTCAAATGGAATTATAATTCAGTGTTAGAAAGGAAGCCATGGACTGGAACAGGAAAGGGATTTGGATTTTTTCCGGTTAACATTAACAATGTTTCATCTAACATTCGATTAATGGCAATAGCAGAGTACTCAAACCAAGGATTCGATGGCAAAATATACACATGTCCGTTTTTTATAGCCTGTAACTCTTTCCAACTATCAAGGTATTGTAAAGCGAGCCAATAATTTCGAGTGGCCGTATCGGGGCAAATGATGAATAGCAAACGATCTGGATTTATGTCTAAAAGCTGTTCAAGAGTGATAAGCTCGTTACATGTTTCTTGTTGAGCATCAATAGGATGAAGCTGCAAATCTGTAAAAAGAACATTCTGAATTCCTTTATTACAATATAAAAATAATTGATCTCCACATAATCGGAGTACAGCGAAAGTATCCTTTCCAACCGCTCGTTTGATCTCTAGCTTTGCCTGTAATGCTTTTTGCTCGTACGTTTGAATGAAATGTTTACAAGCGCTCTGTTTGTTGATGGCGTCAGCTATTTCTGTTAATTGAGTTTTCCAATCCTTTGCTTTAATCGTCACATGTTTGACGCCAATTGATTCAAGCCAATGTAGCATTGAAAGTGATGGTTCCTCCTGAAAAATATGAATATCTGGCTTTGCAGATGCTAATTTTCTAAAGTTATCCTCCGATTCCGCATCAAATATATTTAAAGGCACATGAATTTTATCCTGGTAATGGTTGTAATAATATGGACTCCATTTAGCATTGAGTGGTGCAGCGACAGGTATTATTCCTAGTGCTAATAAATTCCCAGTAGTGGACACAGAAAAAGTGGAGATACGCTGACGGGCTATTTTGCTATAAGAGGATGGTGAAACTCCAACCTCTTTTTTAAATTTTCGACTGAAATAAAACTCGTCACTGTAGCCAACCTTACTAGCAATATCACGTAACAATAAGTCAGTATCGCGAAGTAATTGTTTGGCATGTCCAATGCGTAACTCTGTTAAATAATCAGTAGCACTTTGCCCGAATTCCTTTTTAAATGCCTCCCCAAAATAGCTGGAACTGAGACCAGATATGAAAGCTAAATGATCAATCGTTAGAGGCTGATGATGGTGTTTTGCAATATAATTTCGGATATCCTTTAATGATATTTGAGTTGTCATCGTATCTGTAGCACTTTCGGTTTTCATGTTAACAAGTCACCTCTTATATGTTAGTGTGAAAATTATTTTACATTAACCAATAGCTTCGGTAATGCACCCAGTAATTTCTCTCTTGTAAAGGCATCGTTGTAATTCCATTTTGTTGCGTCAATCAAATAAGCGTGGTTATTTTGAACAGCAGAAAGTTCTTTCCAACTATCACTTTTGAGCAATTCCATAGTTGCTATTTGCGATTCAGGCTTGTCAGATAATAGCATAAAGATTCGATCACCAGCGTACTGAGGTAAGTGATCAATTGGTATTTCCTTATAGCCTTTCCCGGCTTGTAGTAATTTTTTTACTTGTCTATGAGGCTGAAATCCACATGGATGAAAAAGCGCAGGGGATAGACCTGTACAGCCCATAACAAATAGCCGTTTACCATGATCAAAAGTAAAAACAGTAGCCGTTTCATCAGGCTTTACATCTTTTTGTAGCTGCTGCCACATTGTATTTTCTTGTAGTCTAAAATGTGTTAGCCAATCTTCTGCCCGTTGTTGTTGGCCAAGCCACTGCCCTAGTAGAAGAATTCGTTCATCTAAGGAATCCCAGGAATTGAGTGTAATGGTTGGAGCAATAGATGATAAAGACTGATATTGCTGCTCGTCATTACTTGTAAAAATAATTAAATCTGGATTCAGCTTTGAAGATTTTTCAATGTTAATTGGAAATGCCACATCTTGCACATTAGGTACGTGGTTTTTATAAAATGATTTGCTAATCGATTTTTTGTCACCACCTATTGGCTGTACATTAAAAATCAACATATCTCCAAATGTTTCTCCATGATAAATAATTCGATCAGGTGTGGCAGGAATTTCTACTTCATGCCCTGTCCAATCTTTAACAATAGTCCTTTGCTTATATTGACGAGCGAACTGCTTAGGCGGAATGCCAACGATCTGTCGAAAGCGGCGATTAAAATAATATTCATCATCAAATCCAACCTGCTGAGCAATATCTTTTAAAGGTTCATTTGTTTGTAGGAGTAATTCCTTTGCTTTTTTTAGGCGTAAATCTGTTATATAATCCAATGGCCTTTTCCCAGTTAAGGTTTGGAAGATTGCACTGTATTGCCATAGGGCGATATGGGCTAAATCAGCGAGTTTTTTTACTGGTAAAGACTGCTGATAATACTTATGTATATAGTCAATTGTTTGTTCAACAGCCTTGGTAATATTTACTTGGTAATCCATATGAAGCTGATGCTCAAATAATAAATGTAATAATTCATACAAGATCACTTGTTGTTTAAGATAATCCGAATGAGGCTTCATAGCATACAAATCCTCTGTTAGTCGAGTAAAGCGGGTAGCCGGGTATAACGTATATTCCACTTGCTCAGAAAAAATGGGTTCTATATAAGGAGAGGGGCCTTGTACTAACTGAAAAGCTGAAAAGGAAATTTTATAGAAACGAAAATCTTTAGTTATACCCGATAAATCAATCATTGAATGTGGCTGTACAAGGAAAATTTTTCCCTTCATCACAAGATAGGGAATATCATCAATTGTTAACGTTCCACAACCATCCGTAAAAAGAATCATCATATGATGAGAGGTTGAAATAAATGGATAGCTCTGTGTAATACAGTCAATAGCTTCTAAATGAAAAAGTAAGTCTTTGGTAAAAGAAGTTGAATTTTTATCTTCCATTAGTGACTTCCTTTCTAAATGAAAATCATTATCAATTAACTATATTGTATAAAAAGTAAAGAGACATTTCAACAAAGATGAAATGTCTCTTGCTTTTATTTATTTTTTTAGCATATTTGGTAGTTCAGTTAGCAGCCATTCTCTAGTTGAGGCATCACTATCAGCTTTTCGAATGTCAATTGTGTAAACATGCCCATTTTTTACAGCAGGGAGCCCCTTCCAAATGGGACTTTCCATCATTTCCTTTGTAGACTGTTTCGCTTCATCAGGTACTGGCGTAAGGATGAAAATTCGATCTCCTGCATACTCAGGAAGAAGCTCTGTGGAGATTTCAGCAAATCCTGTCCCTTCATCTAGGATTTGTTGTATGTTGTCGCCAGGCTTTAAGACATTGGAGTCGTAAAGAACCTGTGAAAGACCTGCACGTGCCATCACAAACAGTCGATCCCCAGGATAGTAGGTTAAAACAGATGCCGTTTCATTTTCTTTTAAAACTCCTTCGCCAACTAAGGATTTCCACATTGTATCTGCCTTCGCTTTATAATTGCTGAGCCATTTTTCTGCCTCTTCCTTCTTGTTTAATATATCTCCAAGTTCTGTTAAACGCTGCTCTAAAGGTGCAAAGGTATCGATTACAATGGTTGGTGCCACTTTAGATAGCTGTTCATAGATCTTTTCATCTGAAGTCGCAACAATAATAAGGTCTGGTTTCAGCTCAAGAGTTTTCTCAATATTGATTGGGAAACCGACATCCTCTACATTATGTACTTCTTTCTCCCATGCATAATCAGTAATCCAGGAGAAACCTGCACCTACTGTTTGCGCATCTAATGCGATAATATCACCATAGCCCTCGCCATGATAAATCACTCGCTTTGGTTCTAGTGGGATTTCCACCTCATGATTTAAATAATCTTTATAAACACGTACATTGCTTTCAGCCGGTTGTTCTTCCTCTTTTTTTGCTGTTTCATTTTTGGAGCTACAAGCAGCAAGTACTAATCCTAAAGTTAGCAATACGCTACAAAGGAGCATATATTTATTAAACGTTTTCATACCTAGTCCTCCGAAATAGTATTTAATAGATAATGAGAATCATTATCGACATAAGTTAGCATAATGGAGCAAGTTAACTTTCACAATGGAGAAATGAAAGAAGCTCCATTAATTTTTATCCAAAATTTAATTGATGATCATGTAGGTTTAGGAAGTAAAATCCGTGTAACCGTTAAAATATCCGCCAATTGGTGGAGAACGATATTTAAAAAGATTAAACTAACCATGTTTTTAAATGATAATAATTATCAAAGAAGAGAGGATGAAGGGAAATGAGAAATTTTTGGCTGTTTGTTACAACTGGCATGTTATTGATTGTCACAACGACAGGGTTTGCACGTATGGCCTATGGTATTATCTTACCCTTTATGCAGCAAGGGCTATCACTGTCAACAACACAATCCGGGCTACTTGGAACAATGCTCTTTCTAGGTTATTTGCTAACAGTAGGTCTTTCGGGAATGCTATCAATGCGCATTGGTGCAAAAAATGTTCTGCTCGTTGGAGGATGCCTTGTTATTTTAGGCTTGGGTGGTCTAGTATTTGTCACAGGCTTTTGGTGGTCGGCTATCACTTTGTTCTTAGCAGGGGCTGGAAGTGCATTCGTTTATACACCTCTACTATCGATAGCTGTTAGCCTGTATCCAAAGAAACGAGGCACAGATCGGAAGAGCNNCGAGGCACTGTGATGGGACTGTTAATGAGCGGAGCTGGTATTGGGATGCTATTTTCAGGCTTACTCGTGCCATTTATGCTACAGCAATTTCCAGAGCTAGGTTGGAGGGGTGCCTGGTTAATATTCGCAATCATGACCATTGCAGTAGTGTTGTTAGCGTTTTGGGTGATAAAACAACCTCAGGCTACAGCTGAAAAGGCTACTGCTGGAGATAGTAACGTTGCTTGGCGAAGTAAGGAGTTGTATATGATTGCAGGTATGTATTTCGCTGTTGGACTGGTCTATCTTATCCCTAATTTATATCAGACAAGCTATATGAAGGAGCTTGGCATCTCAACTGCTACAGCAGGCTCTATTTATGCAATGGCAGGCATCGTTTCTATTGGAGGAGCTCCATTTTGGGGAATGTTGGCTGATAAAATCGGTGTAAAAAAATCTTTAATAGCAGCATTGCTGTTTTCTGTTATAGGAGATCTCCTGCCTATTATGCTAGAAAATACAGGAGGGTTTATCTTATCCTCCATCATATGGGGCTCTTCACTTGGCGGAGTTCTTGTTTTGATTCAAATGAAGGCTAGCCAACAGGTGTCACCTTCGTATGTAGCATCTGCCATAGGTTTTATTTCCATTTTCTATGCGGTTGGTCAAATGATGGGACCGGGAATTGCTGGTTGGCTAATCGAGTATGCAGGAGGTTTTAAAATGGCTTATGGCTTTGGTGCAGTCGTTTTCCTTTTCACACTACTTTTGACAACTGTTCTTAAGGGTGAAAATATACAGGAACGCTAAAGCACCCAGTGGATTTCACGTATTTACGCTAGGACATAATTGATAGCTAAAAGTCAATCTGTTTGCTATACTTTGGTTAAATATTGATAATCATTCTCAATAAAGAACTGAAGGATGGTGACAACCTCAATGAAAGTTGACTTTCATCAAAATTTTAATCATTTTTATCATGCATTCGAAATACTGAATCTGCAGGAAATACCACAAGATTACATGGCTTTTCAGTCAAGTGTAAAAGATGGAGCTATTCATCGACTTAGCCCTCGTCAGGATTTGGAAGTGGTCGTTTCTGATTATTCATTTTACAAAGAGCATCGAATGGATATGCTTACAGCCAAGCCTATGGTAGAAATTAGCTTCTGTCTACAAGGAACAAGGGAAGTTCAGGTTTCGGGTTGTGCCTATGAAATAACTGCAGGAACATGCTCATTACAATTTATTGAACAAGTAGAGGCAAGTTTTTTATTCAAAAAAAATGAATCCTATCAAATGGTTGGTATTGGTATTCCAGTTTCAACCTTTAATCATTATATGGATAAGATAGATGGTATCGGTGAGAATTCTTTAAATTTTCATAAAGTCATTAAAGGGACCTCCTATCGCCTGTTTCAGGAAAAAATTGATGCTATTGATACGCTTATTTTAAAACAAATGTTGCATGCTATTGCTGCTAAAAAAATGACAAATTTAGAGCTTGAATATACAGTTTTACAACTGATAATGAGAACATTTCAAACTTTTCTCAGCCACCCTATTAATCAAACGGAATTCTCATATAGTGATAGGGAAAAGATACGTCAAGCACATGCTATTATAATTGAAAATATGATGAATCCACCATCCTTAATGGAATTGTCGCGTTTAATCGGATTAAATGATTTTAAATTAAAAAAGGGCTTTAAAGAAATGTTTGGCACAACAGTGTTTGGCTATTTACGTGAGAAACGCTTAGAGAAGGCTAGTTATTTACTACAAAATGGCTCAATGAATGTAACAGAGGTTGCCAATGCAGTGGGCTATTCCAATCCAAGCCATTTTGCTGAAGTGTTTAAGGGGAAGTATGGAATAAATCCTAGTGAGGTATTAAAGAACTTTTCTCAGCCTTTTACCGAGAGGAACAATCTATGAAAAACGTAGAAGATCAGCTAAAAATAATGGGAGAAGAGTGACTTTTGGGTGAAAGATATTCGCTAGTTTCGATTGTTGTAGGATGAGATTTCCCAGTCTTATAAAATGCAAACTAATGCTTTTCTCTGTTTTTAAAAAGGAGGAGCTGAGATGATACTATTGAATATTATTAATTCTTTAGAAAGGGATTAAACATAATTCATAAAGATGCCTAACTAGTTTGCTTTTTTAAATTCTACTTCATTATAATGAAAATGATAATCAATATCGATTTGACGTTTTAGGAGGATAGAAAAAGATGTCTATAGCAAATAGCCTACTTTCCCATATTTTTTATCAGCCTATACAAATAATTCATTTAGAAGATATGCTAGATACCTATAAACATTCATCTCCATTACCATGTATCATCATCGTTTATGATGGTAGTGTTAGCTATACTCTTCAAAATCAGCAAATTGAGCTTCACGCTAGAACCATAATGTTTTGGGATCATATCAGTAATTTTCATATTCCCAATAATAGCAATGTGAATGGAATAGTCATCGAGTATCGCCCGTTTGGAGTAAGAGAATCCAACTTATTTCAAGAAATCTCCATGATTCAAGATTGTTCCTATAAGATTATGAGTCTGGCATTGGAAATAGAGAAGGAAGAAAAGGCTATTAAAAAAACGCACCCATTCCGCCTACAGAAATTATTCGCTGACTTGTTAGAGACGATTTATACCGAATTAAATGAATCTATACAGCAAAAAGAAGAATCATGGATTGAAATAGCACTAGCATATATTCATTTACATTTTCAGGAAGAATTGACGCGTGAACAAATGGCGAAAAAGGCTCAGGTGAGTCCAGAACATTTTTCGCGCACATTTCTTAAGCATACCGGTTATCCATTTACTAAATACTTAACTTTACTAAGAGTCCGTGAATCCCAAAAAAAGCTATTGATTGAAATGCCAAAATTGGATGACCTTGCGCGAGATGTTGGCTATCGAGAAGGTACCTATTTAAGTAGGAAATTTAAACAGCTCGTTGGTGTATCGCCTTCAGTTTACAATCAAAAATCGAAACGTGTTGTTGCCCTGAACACAAATCATACAGCATGTTTATTAGCTCTTGGGATTATGCCTGAATTAGGTGTATTTTCACCGTATATTGAGAGCTTAAAGCCTGTTCCTCCTGTACATAAGCTAAAAGGCTATGAGTATGATGCTGCCACAATTTATGCAGAAATTATAGCAGCATGTCCAGACGTCATTATTAACTATACTGGTGAAAGAGAGAGAAAAGCATTACTTTCGTTGGCACCTGTATTCGAGCTTCCGTGTATGCAGTTTAGCTGGCGAGAACAATTTCGCCTTATCGCAAGCATTGTTGATAAACAGGATTTAGTTGAAGAATGGCTTTATCAATATAATGAACAGTTAGCGGACTATAATCATATCCTTGATCGACGGATTGGTCAAAGAGGTACTGCAATTGTCTGGGAGATAGGTAGCCATGCAGCCTATTGTCTAGATAGTAGCTATGGTAGGGGGAGTCAAATATTATATGATGATTTAGGATTTAGTCGACCGAATTCGATTGTTGGACAAAGTATTAAGAAATCTGGTTTTTTTCCAGCAGAAATAGAAGAGCTTGTTTATTTTCCAGCAGATCATATTTTTATCACGGCTACTCCTAAGCAAGACTTTGAGAAAAAACGTCTTATGCAGTTGCTACACTCAGAACAATGGCGGTCTATGGAGGCTGTACGCAGGAAACAAGTGTATTTTATCAATCAGTATGAGTTATTTTATGGATATGACCCATTGTCAACAGCCGCTCAGCTGAAAGAATTGATGAGAGTATTGACATCATAAAAGTACATGGCGATAGATCACTTTCATGCATGGACATTTATAGTATACTCTTCTACAATAAATGAGAATAGTTATCATTTACGTTGTATGGAGGGATAATATTGCTTTTACAAAGAAGAAAAATCATTGCTTCACTTTTTGTTGGATTACTGCTTCTATTAACGGCTTGTGGAAATACGACAACCCCAGCCACTAAAGAGAGTGAATCAGCAGATACAAAAAAGGTACAAACTATGAATGGAGAAATTGAAATTCCCATAAACCCTAAGCGTATCGTTGCTGAAGAATATATTGCTACTTTAATCGTGTTAAATGTAAAGCCTATTGGTGCACCTGGATTAACACTTGAAAATTATTATTTAAAGGATGCTTTAAAAGGGGTTACGAGCATTGGCACCTATGGGAAGCCATCCACAGAAAAAATTATAGGCTTAAAACCAGATTTAATCATTACAGGCAATGGAGATAATTATGAGGCGTTAAGTAAAATTGCTCCAACCGTTGTGATTCCTTATGGTGAATTAAAAGATGCACATGAAGAACTTACATACTTTGGTCAATTACTAGGCAAGGAGCAGGAAGCAAAGGAATGGTTAGCGCAGTATGATCAAAAAATTGCTGATGCTAAAGCACAGGTAGATGCGATAATATCAGCAGATGCAAGCTTTTCAATAATTGAAGATGCGGGCAAAAAACTGTATGTTTATGGCGATAACTTTGGTCGTGGTGGACAGCCAGTTTATCAGGCACTCGGACGAAAGCCACCTCCAAAATTTGCCGATGAAATTATGGAAAAGCAGTGGACAGAGATTTCAGAGGAGATGCTAACAGAATACGCAGGTGACTATATTATTTTGACTGCCGATACTCGGACGCTTGAGGATTTCAAGAAAGATCCAATTTGGAGTAGCCTACCAGCAGTAAAAAATGATCACCTTTACATCTGGCCTGAGGAACGTTCTTGGTATTACGATCCAACTGCTGTCCTTGCTCAGGTTGAAGAATTAACCAAATGGCTTACAAGTAAAAAGTAAGAAAATGCTACTTCCTTTTTTTATAAAACAGGGAAGTATTTTGCATATCATATGAATAGGTGGTATCTTCGTATTAAAAAAATTACAATGGTTTAACCCATCCTCTCATCACGAATGGGGATTAGGCTTTAACCGAGATCCTTATTTTGTCATTTGTGTAGTTGCAAAAAGTAAAAAGTTAATGCATAAACAAATAAATGACTATGATGAGATTCCTAGTCTTCAGATTTTAATAGAATGAGCAGGATAATAATGAATGGAAGCAATATTTACTTGATGACGAATAAAATTCATCAACATGTCCTTTTAACACAAAAATGAAAAGCAGACCCAAAAACGAGTCTGCTTTTTTCAATTTGGATGATCCACATGCTAGAAGCCTTAGTAGGCTAATTAAAAATGTTTACTGACTTTTGTGATTAACCGGGCGGCTACATTATGACCTACAATTTGATTAACCGTTCCTGTAAAATAAAGATCCTTTTTCGGTAAATAAAACGCAAATGCCCCAGATTGTCCCCAATGACCGATTAATCCATCTTTAAAGGAATAAAGAGAGATCGGCTGTTTTGCTATGCCTATTCCATAATAAAATTGTCCAGGAACAAAGAGGAAATTAAAGCTATTTAATAATTCATTAAAATCACTTTTCGGAAAAAGTTTACCGTTAAAGAATGCTCTTACAAAAATCATTGATTCCTTAGCTGTAGAGATAATACCTCCCTCTGCAGGTATAGAAGACATGTATTGAGGAATATGGAGTTGTTTAGATTTGTAATTTAATGGCAGGGGTTTTGAATCATTGCTATCCTCATAAACATAGGTATGCTTAAGATTTAATTCATCAAAAATAAATTCCTTAAATACTTCCTGAATTGATTTTCCTGTAATCGTTTTAATAATTTCACCCAAAATCTGATAATTCGTATCAGAATAATGTGCCTTTCCTTTTTGTCCAGGCTTAAATTTTGGTTTCATTTGTTTCACAGAATGAATTGTTTTATCAAAAGGCCAAGATTGATCCTTGCCATTTACTAATTCTAAAAAAATCTCAGAAGTAAAATAGTCTGGAATTCCTGAAGTATTAGACATCAAATGTTTGATTGTAATATCATTTGAATAGTCAATCTCTTTAAACACATGAATTCGGCTTACTACATCTTTAGAAAGATATTTTGAGATTTTATCATCTAAATTTATCTTATTTTCTGCCCTTAGCCTCAAGATGCTTGCTGTAATATATAATTTTGTGACACTTGCAAGAAAATATGGTTGATCATCCTCCATATTGCCTGCACTAGACACTTGAGAAAATGAGTTATCCCCTTTTTCTACACATAACACGACACTCACAATATTCTTTTTTTTAACTGCCTGAGCGACTAGCTCATCCAAGGTCGATTGATTGATAGCATTGTTCATTGTAAAGGCTCCTTTCTGAAAGTTTCTTTTATATACTATCTACATATACGCTTTACTCCATGAGATGTTTCATCTGAATAATTACAATGACATTTATTCGCGGATGTCACGGATTTTAAAGGGAATGAATTGTGCGGGCATAATTCAAAATCCGGACGCATTGTTTATCTGTAGCGAAAGCGAAGCGTCAGCAACAATTACGCCAAGGCGAAATTGATTGACAACGACAAAATAAAGATGATAAAAGAAAAAAGCTGCTTACTAGTTTTTTAATTACTAGAATGGCAGCTTTTTTGAATGAAAACGATGAAATAATTATACAAGAGATGCTTTGTTATCACTTGCCTCTTTCTTTGTAGTATGGTTAATGACTAAGCCCTTATGTGAGGAATATACAAATATAATTAGTAGGAGACTGATTGCAATGCAAATCCAATAAGGTGTATCTGGATGTATACGATATAACTCTGTCCCAACAATTGGTGCAACTAATGAACCAATTCCAGTAGCAACTGCTGTTAAACCTCCAGCTGCTCCCTGATTTGCCTTTCCAGCTACCAGGGAAATGCCCGCTGTATAACCTGACATTAGAAAACCTCCACCAATACCAAATAGCATAAAGGCAATAACAAATCCAGCTAAATGATTCCACTCGATTAATAGGACAAACCCAAGTAGAAGTATAGGCAAACCGATACGTACCAGCCTACGTGGTGAATACTGTCGTTTTTGAATAATAGTCATTTGCACAAGTGCCATCATGATACCAACGGCAAACATACCAATACCTACCCAGACTGCTGTTTTCTTAGAATCTAATGAAAATCGATCCTGTATAAAAAATCCAGATGTTACTTGAAGCATAACAATCATTGACATAACACTCGTAGCAATAAATAGATAGGGACGAAGACCACTAGTTGTTAATTTAATTTTATTGCGTTTATTGGCAATTACAGTCGACTCTGTTTTAGGGATTTGTATGGCTATCAAAATGACAGCGATTAATGCAAGGATAGCTGTAATAATGACGGGGAAAATTAGATTAATTGTTGATAGGAGTGCTCCTAGGGCAGGGCCAATAATAAAGCCAATGCCTGTAGCTGCACCTATCATCGCCATACCTGCTGGTCTTTCTTGTACAGAAGTGATATCTGCCATCAATGCCTGTGAGGATGCTGAAATTGCTGGGAAAAAGAAGCCAAACATAATCCTCGAGCTGAGTAATAGGAAGAACACGACATTGATTGGTAATAAATCCTTCATCCCCATCCATCCTAAAAAGGCGAAAAAGGCTAAACTAAATGAGAAACCAACAAATCCAATCACCATGACCTTTTTCCGACCTATCCGATCACTTTGTATTCCCCAGAAAGGAGCCGCTAGTAATAATACTAAGGCAGCGATAGAAATAACAATTCCAGCGTGTCTTTCCTGAAGCCCTATCTCTCGAATTAAAGGTGCAAGAATTGGGATAATAACCCCGAATCCGATATAACAAATAATCATTGAAAAAAAAATTACTTTTTTAGGTTGCAAGTCCATTCCTCCTTTTTGATAATAATTATCAATTAAGGTAGTGGTGGTTGCCACTCAGTAAAGGATTTTCTTTAACGGTAAATGGATTTTTTAACAACAGTTTTAACGAAAAAATCCGTCTACTAGTATAAATAATCCCGGAAATGGTAGAAAGAAAAAATTTTTTATATAAACTTAATAATGATATTGATTATCATTTTCAATAATTGAGGAGGAATAAATAGATGTGTAGATTGAAAAATTATAAATATATTTTTGCTTTTCTCTGTTTACTACTGATGGTGACAGGATGTGCTAAGAAAACAACAGAAGTAGATAGGAAAGGGGCTTCTAATTCTACAGTGGAACAGACTCAGTATCCAAAAATAATTCACCATTTAGAAGGCAGTACAACTATTGATAAAAAGCCCGAAAGAATTGCAACACCCTACATATCCTTTGTAGATTATTTAGCTGTTTTAGATGTATTTCCAATTGCTGGTCAAGGGATTGGTACTATTCAGAAAAATTTCCCTTACTTAAATGAGTTAATAAAAGATCATACGATTATAGATCTTGGTCAGGAAGTAGATATTGAAAAGGTACTTGCTGTTAAACCAGATTTGATTATTGCGGCAGAGGATATGAGCGGCAAATACGAACAATTATCTAAAATAGCTCCAACAGTGATTTTGCCACAAGCTGGCGATTGGAGAGAAACATTAATGCAAATTGGTGAAATTGTTGGAGCTGAAGAAAAAGTAAGAAAAGTACTAGTAGATTTTGATGAAAAATCGGCTAGGTACAAACAAGAACTTAGTAAGCATAGTAATGAAACTGTATTGTTTACAATGTACCAGGGGAAAGAAAATTTTGTCACATGGGATATAGAAAGATTTGAACCCTTTTATAATGGACTAGGATTAAAGCCAGTTCCAGAGGCTGAAAAAGGGGGAACCATAAGTCTAGAAGGTCTAGGTAAACTAAATCCAGATCATATTTTCGTTGTGAATAATTGGCAAACACCAATTGCAGGTGGTGTTGAAAAAGATTTGGAACATAGCGCCGTTTGGTCAAGTTTAAACGCAGTTAAAAATAAGCAAGTTTATTACTTAGATGATCCATCTTTACCTGGTCCATTAGCTGTTGCCAAAATAAAAGGAATTGAAGATATTTATAATGCATTAAAATAGTACAATGTAAAAACCCTCTCAATTATTGGGTAATATTGGGAGGGTTTTTAAGGATGACTATTTTTCATTTTTTAATATTTCACTAGGGTTATAACCAAATGTTTTACGAAATAATGTAGCGAAATGACTTAAATTTTGATAGCCAACCATTAGCGCTGTTTCACTGACATTAGCTTTTCCTTGTTCTAAAATATTTCGTGCTTCAAGCATCCGCAAATTTCTAACATAGCTGAAGACCGTTGTACCAAATAATTCTTTAAACCCGTATTTTAATTTGTAGTCATTTAAGCCAATCTTTTTCGAAAGTGCTAAAATGCTGGGAGGATTTCTCCAGCAATTATTTAAAATCTCTTTTGCATGATAGAGAGCATGAATATCAATTTCATTAAGCTTCGTGGCGGCTTTCTTCTTATTCTCTTCAAGCTCTATTCCGTTTAAATGAAGGGTTAACAATTCAAGTGCTTTCCCCTCTATATAAAGCTGTTTCAGCATGCCAGTATAAGGACAATTCTTTATTTGCTCGATTAGTCTATGAATGTAAGAGGGATTGGATATTTGCTGACAAAAAAACGATTGCTCAAAAAGATGTTTATTTTCTGCGATTAATTGTTTGAAGTATCTTAAATCTAACCGTAATTCCATCATGACTACTTTTTCCTTCGGCGTCAGCTCTGAATATATTTTCGTGTTTTGAGCAAATAGAAAATTGGAGGTGTTGGCAGCTAAACTAAATTCTTTTCCATTTGTTGCCCAAAACCCATCCCCAGATAGTGGATAGAACAATTCAAGATGGGGATAACGAACGTTGCAGCTTAAAGATAGGGGCTCATTCATTTGAGCTTGAAACCAATTCATTTCCATACCTACTCTTAAAAGCTGTCTTTCAATATTACCGGAGCCATTATGGATAGGTAAACTATAGGTTTTTTGATTGGATGGCATGATCAACTGTCTGCATTCAATTTCGTTATAGAGTGAGTCTAGATTATTTGTATTGATGTTTAAATTCAATTCTTGAACGCTCCTTAAGTAATAAGATATGTAAAAAATTTCTTATTATATCCACTATAAATGAGAACTATTTTCATTGCAAATAAGAATGGTATAACTTGTAGAAACAAAAAGAAAAAAGGGGATGAATACCCCCTTTATCATACCCAGCCAAACACTCGAGCAATCGTTGCTGTTAGCCATGTTACCCCGATAGCGATAGCCGTTGGAATTAAAAATGACATAAATGTCCATTTTGGACTCTTAGTTTCTTTATAAATATTCACTAAAGTAGTTCCACATGGGAAGTGTAGGAGAGAGAAAAGCATCATATTTAAAGCTGTCAGCCAAGTCCAGCCTTGGTCGATAAATACTTGCTTAAGCTTCGATAAATCCTCAATTTCAAGCATAGCCCCCTGAGATAAATAAGCCATGATGAGGATAGGAATAACAATTTCATTAGCAGGAAGCCCCAGAATAAAGGCAGCCATAATAAAGCCATCCATGCCTAAAGCCTGACCAAATGGATCTAAAAAGTTCACAAAGTGCATTAAAATACTTGTATCGCCAATGTATATATTAGCGAAGATCCAAGTCAAAATAGATGCAGGTGCTGCAACGATTACCGCTCTTTTTAAAACATTCCATGCTTTATCGATACTTGCTCGCAAAATTGTATTCCAAAACTTTGGTCTTCGGAATGGTGGCAGCTCTAGCGTGTAATGAGTAGGAACACCCTTTAAAGCTGTTTTAGATAGTCCCCAGGATACCGTTAATGTTACAACTACGCCAAGCAAAACAAATCCTATTAAAATAGCTGCCGTCATAAATGTACCAGCTGCTCCTGTAAATCCAGTTACCATAAAGAGCGAGGCTAATAAAATAAGCGTTGGCCATCTCCCGTTACAAGGAACAAAATTATTGGTTAAAATCGCTAACATTCGTTCACGAGGTGACTCTATAATTCTAGTAGATAGAATGGCTGCCGCATTACAGCCAAAGCCCATAGCCATTGTTAAAGATTGCTTTCCATGACCACCTGCTCGTTTAAATAAACGGTCCATGTTAAATGCAACGCGAGGTAAATAGCCATAGTTCTCTAGTAATGCAAAGATAGGGAAGAAGATAGCCATTGGTGGCAGCATCACGCTAATCACCCAGCCAGTTCCTCTAAATAGCCCAAGCACTAAAACACCATGGAGCCATTCAGGCGCGTGCATTGTTTCAAAAAGGTATGTGAGCTTACTCTCTAGAAAGCCAAATAAGCTTGCTAGCATATCGGATGGAATATTTGCTCCAGCAATCGTAATATAAAAAATAGTCCCAAGCATGAGCAGCATAATCGGGAATCCCCAAATGCGAGATGTGAAAATTTCATCTAATTTATCGGATCTGTACAGAGCTGTATGCTGTTGTGACACGACCTTTTTACATAAGGATTTACTTTTTGCATAAATATCACTAACGATTTCATCTCGAATGTCCTCGTTTGAAACTTCCTTCACTTCAGCTAAAATTGCCTTTAAGGAGCTATGATTTAACACTGACTGGGACTCCATTTGTGCTCACCTCTCGCTGTCTAGTATTGTTATGATTGTGCAGCTTTACAATTAAATCCTCATCTCCGTCAAGTAAGCGAAGGGCAACCCATCTTGAGGGATATTTATCATCAAAATAGCCATTAAGTTTAGATTCTATTTTGGATATTGCTTCCTCAATCTCTCTTGAATAGGTCATACGATAAGGAGTTGTAATGATCTGCCCATTGACGAGCTGATTCAATGTATCCAACAATTGACCAATTCCTTTTTTATTTCTTGCTGATATTTTGACAATAGGGACTCCTAGCTCGCGTGCCAATTTCTTTTCATCAATCCGAATACCCTTCTTCTCTGCTTCATCTATTAAATTGATACATATAATGACATTGTTGGTCATTTCTAATACCTGTAGTGCAAGATTTAAATTTCTTTCTAAAGAAGTTGCATCAAGCACGACAATTGTTGCATCAGGCTGATCAAAAATAATATAATCTCTTGCCACTTCTTCATCTGTCGAATTGGAGAATAGAGAGTAGGTTCCTGGTAAATCCACAAGTACATATTGTTCACCCTTGTGTTCAAAGAAGCCTTCAGCATGAACAACCGTTTTTCCTGGCCAGTTTCCCGTATGCTGTTTCAATCCTGTTAATGTATTAAACAATGTACTTTTGCCTGTATTCGGATTACCTGCTAAAGCTATTTTATTTACTCTCATTTTGTTCCTCCCTCACAATTACGCCCAAAATCTTAGAGCTTTCATCATTACGTAAAGCAATAGTCGTATTACTAACACGGTATGCGACCGGATCTCCTAAAGGACTTTTGCGAAGAACCGAGATTTCGGCTCCTTTCACAAAGCCTAAATCTAATAATCTTCTTCTTAAGGGACCCTCGATATTTATTTCCTTTATTAAAAAGCAATCGCCGAATGAGCATTTTGAAAGTGATGTTAAGTTTTTAGTCATGGGCAGTTTTTGTTCCCTTCTATAATAATATTTCCTTAATTATATATTGTTTCTTTTAGGAAACTTTATTTAAGCATATGCCCATAATATGACTAATGTCAATGATTTTCTAAATTTTTTTGAAGGAGGCAAATGGTAAGAGACGTTCCCCTGCAATTTAAACCTTCGATTCTTATAATAAGGTACAGATTTCCCTATTTATAATGGTTTTTTTATATAAAGAACACATCGAATTAAATGAATTTTGCTTATGGTATAGCCCAGTTTTAAATTTTAATAGACGTAATATCTTCATCTAAATTTAGAAGTAATAAATGATTCTTATAAGCAACAAAATTGTATTGAGATGTTGAATTAGATGATAGGTAAATTAATCTATTTTGGAAAAAATCTATTTTTTTAACCTATTTTTAACCTTGAAACCGTAATGTGTTAGGTAAAGCAATGTTTTTTGAAGGAGGTTTAAGAATGGATCAATTTGTCGGAGAAATTCGATTGTTTGCTGGGGATTATGCGCCAGATGGCTGGGCCCTTTGTAATGGTCAACTACTATCTATTTCCGAAAATGAAATACTTTTTTCTTTGATTGGCACAACGTATGGGGGAGATGGTCAAACAACCTTTGCATTACCCAATTTTCAAGGCAGGGTTGTGGTACATCAAGGACAGAATCCAACGACTGGCACTACCTTTGTCAATGGTCAAATGGGAGGAGTGGAATCTGTCACATTAATCTCATCACAGCTTCCTGCACATACACATCAGGTAAAAGCTTCTTCTCTTGATGGCACAACACCTAGTCCAGAAAATGCTGTTTGGGCAAAAGATATACAATATTCGACACAGCCACCAAATGGCACAATGAATGCCGCCATCGTTTCAAGTGTTGGAGGAAACGCTGCTCATGACAATATAATGCCATTTTTAACGATTAGTTACATTATTGCCCTTTACGGTATTTATCCAACGGAATAGGAGGTATGAAGAATGAGTGAACCATATGTAGGTGAAATTCGATTGTTTGGCTTTGGGACAGTTCCAAGTGGCTGGGCACGATGCGACGGTCAAGTATTGCAAATTAATACAAACCAAGCGCTGTATTCAATTTTAGGAGCAACGTATGGTGGTAATGGCTCCTCGACATTTGCATTACCTGATTTAAGGGGAAGAGTTCCAGTTCATGTAAGTAAGAGTATCACACGTGGACAAAAAGCAGGGGAAGAGGCACATGTATTAACAACTAATGAGATGCCGACTCATACACATATTGTTAATGGTAGTTCAGAAAGCGCTACGTTGAAAGTGGCTTCTGGAAACGTATGGGGTACATCCACTAATAATATTTATTCTGTCAATCAACCAAATACTAATATGAACACGCAAGCTTTGTCAACATCAGGAAATTCACAGCCACATCAAAATATGCAACCATACAGTGTCGCTAATTACTGCATAGCTTTAGTCGGAATTTTTCCATCAAGAGATTAGAAAAAAGGAGGTGGGCAAAGTGTCAGAAGCATATATTGGAGAAATTAGAATATTTGGCGGTAATTTTGCGCCAAAAGACTGGGCTTTGTGCGATGGCCAGATAATAAACATTGCCTCGAATAGTGCATTATATGCTATTTTGGGTAACAGATATGGAGGAGATGGAAAAACAACGTTTGCTTTACCCAATTTAAATGGTAGGGCAGCGCTTCATCAAGGAACAGGTGTAGGATTAACACCAAGAAATGTTGGAGAATCTGGGGGTTCAGCTACTGTTACATTATTAACCACTCAAATGCCTAGTCATAATCATATTGCTACTTGTAACAATACTCAACCATCAAATAATGAGCCAACTGGAGCAATATGGACCGATCAACAAGGGAAAGGCTCTGTTCCTCTCTACACGTCACAAGTAAATAAACAAATGAATCTAATGACGATGGATGTAGCTGGGGGAAGTCAACCACATAATAATATGCAACCATATTTAGGGCTAAACTTTATTATTTGTTTATATGGGGATTGGCCTCCTAAGGGTTAACGATTCATTAAATGAAGGGTGTGGAACCAAGAAGGAGAATATAGAATGGGAAAAAAGATATTAACAATAACCCTGTGTTTGGTGTTAGTCGTTTTTAGTCAATTGGCAGGAATAGGGTTTGTGTCACCTTTAAAAGTAGAGGCAGCCGCTTGCGATTCTCCCGATTTCCCGAAGTGTATACAGGATTTAACACAAGCTTCGTGGAAAGATGACACAAATAATGGCTTTGTAGTGAGTGGTATTCCTGGTGATGATGGTATTAATATATTCAAGTATAGCAATGGATCACAATTTCCAGCTGGTTACTATTTTGATGCAGATGAATATTCACCACCAAAATCAATTAGAATTTCTGCTGGAGAAAGCTTTGCAGGTGGGATCTTCGATTTAAAATCAATAAAAATTAATACTATTAATAAACATCTTGAAAACGATGCATTGTCCTTAACAATTCAAGGGTATGATGGAGCAGGAAACCCAAAAGGAAATCCTGTAATTTTTAAGACAGTTGCAAATCATGAACCTATCTATGAAATTCCTATTAATATAGAGGGTATCAACTCATTTGTCATTACTGCGAGTGTACAATTTATACCTACTGTACAGGCGGGACTATGGGATTTAACATTTACTCAATTTACGATTGATATCCCAAATAATAATCCCCCGACAATTTCAAATGGTACTATTACTGCCTCGAATATTACAACATCAGGAGTACAGTTGGACTGGGCTAAAGCATCTGATGATATAACAACTCAAGAGGATTTAGAATATCGTGTCTATCAATCTAGTAGTAACAATATTGGTACGGTTAGTACAATTGAATCGAATGGTACACCATTAGGCAGCTATGTCAAAGATAGTAATTCCTTTAATGTCACAGGTCTTGCTGCCAATACTACCTATTATTTTAATGTCATTGTCAAAGATACCGATGGCAATAAGAGTGCATATATGATGCAGCAGGTAATAACCCTTGCCTTAAATAAACCACCGACATCCAGTAATGGAACCGTAAATGTAAACGAGGGTCAAGTGTATACATTTAATAGTACTTCCTTCGCTTTTTCTGATGAAGATGCTGGAGATACTTTGAAACAGATTCAAATCTCTACTATCCCAAATAGCGGACAGCTCTTTCTTGATAACAACAATAATCAGCAATTTGATGGTGGGGAAGCTATTACAAATGGTATGACAATTAGTAAGGCTAATTTAGATGCAGGTAATTTAAAATATATTACGGAAAATGGCTCTTCTTCATCTTTTACATTTAAGGTAAGCGATGGTATTGATTTTAGTACGGTCTATACGATGAATCTAGTCGTCAATGCACGTCCAGCCGTGACAATTACAACAAATAAACCTAGTCCAACAAATAGCCTTCCAATTTTTATAGCTATTGTTTTCAGTGGGTCAGTGACAGGCTTTACGGTTGGGGATATAGAAGTTACAAATGGAAATGTGACAGCGCTGTCAGGAATGGGCACCACATATACAGCCCTAGTATCACCTATTGCAGATGGAGCTGTGAAAATCAAAATTCCTGAAAAGGTTGTTGCAAATAGTGGAGGTGCATTAAATAAAGCATCAAATGAATTACAAATAATCTATGATGGTACACCCCCTACCGAAATTGACCTCAGTAATACTACTGTACAAGAAATGAAGCCTATTGGTACAACTGTTGGGACATTGACAGCAACAGATTCAGGAAGCTCGCAAACATTCAAGTATTCATTACAGTCTGGGGATAAGAGCTTCTTTACGATTGATGGAAATGTATTAAAGACAAATATGCTGTTTGCATATGATACGAAAAATAGTTATAAGATTACGATAAGAGTAACAGATGAGGCTGGCAATACGTTTGATAAGGAGTTTACAATCCAGATTACTAAAAATAATGCACCAACAGGCTCTATTATGATTAATAATGGGGCAGCATATACAAGTTCTACTAATGTGATCTTAACAATGACGGCAACTGATTTAGAAGGGGAAGCGATAGAAATGCGCTTTTCGAATGATGGTACTACTTGGTCCAGTTGGGAGTCAAAAGTATCTACGAAAAGTTGGACATTGTTAATTGGCGATGGTAGTAAAACAGTTTATATGCAACTAAGGGATACTGCTGGCAATATATCAAATACATTCTCAGATACAATTGTACTAGATACAACACCTCCAGTCATAACAGGAGTTACAAATAACGGTCTTTACAACACCAACGTAACAATCAGCTTTAATGAAGGAACGGCTACCTTGAATGGAGCTGTTTTCACAAGTGGAGCCACTGTCAGTACATCCGGAAATTATACTTTGGTAGTAACAGATAGTGCAGGTAATACGACAACCATTACATTTGTGATTGATAAAGCTCTGCCAAAAGCTGTAGAGGTGAAGATCAAATCGAATAATCTGGATCCTACAAAGGCTAAGGTAGGAGATACGATCACATTAACAATGAAAACAGATAAGAATATCCAAATACCGACAATTACCATTGCGGGGAAAACTGCAACTGTAACGGGAGCCGCCACAAACTGGCAGGCAACATATGTTATAGCGAATGGTGATTTAGAGGGAACAGCACCTTTTACCATTAACTTTAAAGATTTACAGGGCAATTCAGCAACAGAGGTAACGGACGTAACTGACGGAAGCTATGTCATAGTCGATGGTATAAAGCCAACTGTAAAGAAGGTGACAATGGCTTCAAATAATGCTAATCCAGCAGTTGCTAAGGTAAACGATGTTATCACAATCGACTTTGAGACCAGTGAGGATATTCAATCACCAAATGTAAAGATCCTAGGACAAACAGCAAATGTAAGCGATAAAGGTGATGGAGATGCTAAAACATGGCAAGCAAGCTATACGCTGAAGCCCGGAGACACAGAGGGACCAATTAGCTTTACAATTGATTATCAAGATTTAGCAGGGAATGACGGCTTACAGGTAACGAAGGTTACATCAGGAGCAATTGTGATGTTTGATAAAAAGGCTCCTGAAATAACAACCTATTTCCCAGCGGATCAGTCAATTGATGTTCAGCCTACAGATAATCTCGTGTTAACATTTAATGAAAAAATCTTGCCTGTAACTAGTAAAAACATTATCATTCGAAATGCTACGGATAACCAAATTGTCGAAACAATTGGTGTTACACAAGCAAATGTTTCTATTACTAATGAAACTGTGACAATAAATCCTCCAGTGGATTTGGCCCTTAACACCGCTTACAGCATTCAAATTGATGCAGGAGCATTTACTGATTTAGCGGGCAATGCTTATAAAGGTATTACTGATAATACTTCCTGGAATTTTACGACTAGCGTACTGCCAACATACACAGTTACGTATGACGGTAACGGAGCAGGTGGGGGTAAGGCGCCAACAGATTCGAAGCAGTATAAAACTCAGGAGACAATCACAGTACTGGGCAATATAGGTAATTTGATGAAAGCAGGCTATACATTTGTAGGATGGAATACGAAGGCTGATGGAAAAGGTGTTACCTATAAAGTTGGGCAAACGATTCAAATGGGGAAAGAAAATTTGATATTATATGCTTTATGGTCTAAAAATTTTGTACCGGAAGATGGAGGATCGTCAACTCCGAATCCTACTTCAACACCTGACCCTGTTGCACCAAGTAATCAATTAAAGGTGAATATTGTAGATCCGAGTATGCCAGACGAGGTGCTCCTACAAACAATGTTAACACGTGTATTTAGTAACGGTAGTTTCCAGGATACAGTAAACTTTACGGTTGCAAATGCAAACGAGTTTCTCCGAAAATTAGCGAATAAGGAAGAAAAAAGATCTCGACTTGTGATACCCGATATGGAACAACCAGCAAGTGAGACAAAGGTGATACTAGCTAGAGAGGCTGCCAAACGATTAATAGAGGGCAAATCACATTTTGGTATAGGTATGGGAATGGTCAAAATTGATGTTCCTTTTGCTTCAATGAATGATTTCGATGAAGATATTTATTTCCGAATTGTACCGATTAAGGATGCACTACGGCAGAAATCTATCGAGGATCGGGCTAAACAAGCAGAAAAAGTCTTACAACAGAGTAATGGCGCTAATGTAAAGCTCGTTGGTCAGCCAATATCTATTGACACAAATCTACAAAATCGTCAGGTGACATTGCTGCTACCATTACCAGCGAACATAACTTCAGCTCAACGGGAAAATATAATGGTTTACGTAGAGCACAGTAATGGAACACATGAATTAATACGTGGGCGTTTTGTAGAATTTACGAAAGGGCAAACAGGTATTGCCTTTGATGTACAACACTTTTCTACTTTTTCTTTACTATATGTAGAACAAGGACAGGAAGAAGAGCAACCAGAAAAGGAACCTATAGAGGTAGACAGAACATTTGCCTCCTATATTCAAGGCTACACAGATGGCACTTTCCGTCCGAATGCGAATGTCACACGTGCGCAAATAGCAGCGATGTTGGCAAGAAACCTTAGTGACAATGATGTACCAGAGGCATCTAGTTTATTTTATGCGGATACAGCTACTTCTTGGGCAAAAAATGACATTGAGTATATTCGAACGCAGGGAATCATGCAAGGACGTCATGATCATTCATTTGGTCCGAATGATATGATTACTAGAGCTCAAATGGCGGTTATTGCTGTGAGGTGGATTGATAAGCAATGTGTAGAAGAATCTACAGATACCCCATATTGTGAAGTGACAGCAAGTGGCGAAACATATAGTGATGTGGCTTCTACGCATTGGGCGGCAAAAGAAATCGATCGCATAAGCGCAATGGGAATAATGTTTGGCTCAGGCAATGGACAATTTAGACCTGAAGAGAAACTAACACGCGCTCAGGCAGTAAAGGTACTGAATCGAATCTTTAATCGTCCAATATTGACTGAGGAAACAGAACAAATCTTCAAGGATATACCAAAAGAACATTGGGCTTTCTTTGAGATTCAAGCCGCAGCAAAATAAGATCATTAGAATAAGCATACTAGGTGGAAAATGCCTAGTGTGCTTTTGTTTTGTCGAATACATAAGAAAATTTTAATTTTGAAGGGGGGATTGCTAAATTGATGGGAATATATGCACGATTGACTAGTATTTATGATAGATAGAAGACTATTTATGCTAATAGAATCTATGGGTATTTGCCTGTTACAAGACATCTGTGGTAGTAACAACAAAAATTATTCCATTAAAAACTTTATTGACATAATAGTTTTTCAATGACAAGAAACACGCTAGGAGAATACTGCCTAGCGTGCTTTAAATTCGAGCATAAACATCAATTAATTTCTTACAATTTGGAATGTACCAGATGTAGTTGTTTGAATATAAATTCGATTGCCATCAATTGTATAGTCTGCTGGCATTCTCTCCCCGAATTCATCGATACGGACAATGTAGGAGTTGGAAGGTATATTTTCAATAATAATTTCCATATCAGCTTCATATTTAACAGGTTTTTTATTTAATGTTGCTTGGAAATTGATACGATTCAAATTTCGTGTAACTTGAATATCCATCACGCCACTATCCTCATTTAGAAGAGTTTCTAGTGGTGGAATGATGACCGTCATATTGGCTTTAGTTGTTAGTACGTAGCGTTCTGTATCAATTTCAGAGTCTGCCACATTTATTTTAGCTTTATAGGTATTTTTGCTTTTAGTCATCTCTGTAGTTTTACCCGGTTCAGCGGCTGTATCTGATAAAGTCGGCGTTTTTGTCCCGTTCCCATTCTTTGATAATGAATATTTGCCGTTTACATAGTCTACTAATGTCCAAACATTTGGAACGAGCTGCTGTTGTACAGGTGTCAAGGCTTCAAATGCTGTTTTCACTGCTTGAACATCCTGAGCAGTGGAAGTTTTAGGTGATAAAGCTTTAATGGCATTTTCTACTTCCTTTGCTACAGTTTTATCTTTGACAACAAGTTGCTCAGCATCTAGTAAAAGCTGTTCAATCCCAGAAGGTAATGAGATGTTCGAATATTTTCGTAAAGCATTCAGCTCAGCTCGGGCATCAGCGACATCCTTATGAAAGTTCGTGCGAGACGAGTTTAATAATTTAATTTTATTGACCACTTTATCTGTAGAGGTATTCGGCAAGATAGAGGATGTCAATATTTTTTGAGTTTGTGCACTTACATAGGTTTTTTGTGCAGCATTCAAAGTATTATACCAATCTCTTGTTTCTAAGACATTTTGATAATAGTTTACAGAAGTCGATTCAACAGAAGCTAATTTTTCTTCAATTTGAGCAGCAAGCTTACGATACGCAATTCTCGTTTGTTGATGATAAGAAAGAGTAGCATAATTGGTTACATATTGTTTTTCGTTTTCATTTAAGGCGTTATAGGCTTTAAGAGCAGATTCTAACGATGTTTGGAAGGAAGCAGTTGTGTTATTGATATTTGAAATAAG
Organism: Lysinibacillus sp. UBA6686; assembly: GCF_002455205.1. Taxonomy (NCBI): domain Bacteria; kingdom Bacillati; phylum Bacillota; class Bacilli; order Caryophanales; family Bacillaceae; genus Lysinibacillus; species Lysinibacillus sp. UBA6686. Next base: position 47,137 of record NZ_DKJS01000083.1, read on the forward strand.
CTGAATAACATTTGCGACATTCGAGTTATAATTTGCAACATTGTATATGTAGGCTACATTTGGCTGATTAGAGAAATCGGTTGCAGCAGCTGTTGTAACAGGTGTCGTATAAAGAAGTGAAGGGACTGCAACTAGGGCGAGCAATGCTAGTCTTTTTTTGTTTGTCATAATATAAGAAAACCTCCTATTGGAAAATTTTGTTAGTTGATTAGTCCTAAGTGAATAATTGGGTCTTGGATAGTTAGACAAATTTTCCATCCTAAGTTATGATGTTAAACCAATTTTATCATAGTTTAGGATTTTTTTATGTATATTTTGAGCGAATAGGTCAATAGGCTGTACGTTTTTAATTGACTTCGTGTCTTATGTACTTAAAACGCAGAAGAACTAATAGAAATATTTTAAATATGGACGGATAGAATTTGCAAAATGGCGGATAGAATGATTCAACTGAAGGATAGATTCTTAAAACTAAATGATAGTCCAACGTCTTTGTTGAATTCGTTGGGTTTGTTTAGAAACTGTATAGAATGAAATGTTAATATAGAGGTGTTACCAGATGAAAAATGTAACAATTATACATTAATTACACAAAAATGGAGGATTAAAGTGGAAGTATTTATCGGTAGACAACCAATTTTTAATCTTCAAGAACAGGTCGTTGCATATGAATTATTATATCGTAGTAAAAATGGAAATTCTTTTCCGATGGTTGATTCAGATGCGGCAACTATTGACGTACTAGTAAATTCATTTCTTTCAATTGGTATTGAAGAGGTAACAAAAGGTAAGCCTTGTTTTGTGAACTTTACTGAAAACTTGCTTATGGGCTCGATAAATGAATATTTAAATCCATCAGAGGTTGTTATTGAGATATTAGAGGATGTTCCGCTTACACCACAATTAGTAGAGAGAGTAATTGAGCTGAAATCATATGGATTTAAAATAGCATTAGATGATTTTATATTGGATGAGCATGTTCAAGTTTATGATGAACTTTTCGCCCATATTGATTATATAAAAGTTGATTTTTTATCGTCACCACTACTCAAGAGAATGGAAATTGAAAATAAAGTGAAGGAGAATTTCCCTCACATTCAGCTGCTTGCAGAAAAAGTGGAGACACGTAATCAATTTGAAGTTGCTAAACACTCAGGCTATAAGTTATTCCAAGGCTATTTTTTTGAACAACCCCAAATAATTAAAGCTACAGATATACCAGCGAATACCCTTCAATATTTCTACATTATTACTCTATTAAAGGAAGAGGAACCTAATATACAGTTACTTGCCGATAATATTGAGCGTGATCTTTCATTAACGTATAAATTATTGCAAATGATTGATAATGCTTCTAGACGTTCTAAATCCAAAGTGCGCTCTATAAAACAAGCGATAGTACTGCTTGGGATATCCAATTTACGTAAGTGGATTTACTTATTAGCCATGCGGGAAATTGATATAAATACTGATTCAGATCTTTTTAAAGAGGTAATGCGGACATCATTATTCCGTGCAAAGGTTTGTGAAAAATTGGCTAAACACTCGAATAAGCATAACTTCTCTGAATACTTCTTGGTAGGCATGTTTTCATTAATAGATACTTTACTACAAAGACCAATCAACGTAATTTTACAACAGCTACCATTTTCAGAAGACATAACGGACACAATTTTTGGTCATCAAACTGAGATGACGCCATATCTTGAATTCAGTATTGCCTTGGGGAAATTTGATTGGTCAAGCTTGGAGGAATTAGCTCCACAAGTATATATTGATCTGACAACCATTGATCTTTTATATCATGAAGCAATGGAATGGGCGGAAAAGTCATTTTAATAGCCGTTTTCGATGATGAACCTCATGTGTTTATGCGCGGCCCATTAATGGCGTAACAATACATACTCAAACAAAGGGGAGAGTTTGTTATAATGATTCTAACGAATGGAGGTGTTTGATCTGCAACAAAACTGGCAAAAAGTAGTTGTGGAAAAGCTAGCATTAGCTGTTAATCCGGCCTTTGTTATTGTTTTTGGTTCGTATGCGCAAGGTTCGGCACGGGAAGATAGTGATTTAGATATTGCGTATTTTGCAGAAAGCCAGCTTTCGGCATATGAACGCTTTCTATTAGCAGGAGAGATTGCGCAGTCTTGTAATGTAGATGTTGATTTAGTTGATATTCTAACAGTTGATACAGTGTTTGCAGCACAAATTTTCTCAAGTGGTATTGTCATTGATTGCAAAGACGAAAACACCTTTGTTAAAGAACGAATGAAGGCATTATCAATGTATGTGACGTTAAATGAACAACGTGCGGAAATTCTAAAGGCAATTGAAGAAAGAGGTAGTGTCTATGGTGAATAATGATGTTGTTTTAAATAAGGTTGCAACAATCGAACGATGTATGAATCGAGTCAGGGAAGTATATAACGATAATCCTGAAAATTTAATGGATTTTACCAAGCAGGATAGTATTATTTTAAATATTCAACGAGCATGTGAGGCTAGTATTGATTTGGCCATGCATATAGTTAGTGATTTAAAGCTTGGTTTGCCTAAAACAAGTCGAGAAGCATTCAAGTTGCTCGAGGACAATAATATTATAAATCATACATTAGCAAAAACATTAATGAATATGGTTGGGTTTCGGAATATTGCTGTACATGATTATCAAACAATTGAATTAAATATACTTCAAGCAATCATAGAGAATCATTTAGATGATTTTAAGGTCTATACAGCAGCAATATTACTTATATAACGTAAAACGGATAGAATGGTCGAACTGGTGGATAGCGCCTTAAAAGTGACGGATAGAACCACTAAACTGAAGGATAGCCCTTCAAACCGAAGGATAGAGCAGACTTTGCTCTATCCTTATTTTTTAGGAATTGGGAATGAAATGGTAGTGCCTTGTCCAACTACACTTTTTATAGTTAGTTCTGCATTAAATAATTGTTTTAGACGTTGTTGGGTATTGACTAGACCAACGCTTGTTTTCTTTTGCGGTGCGGTATTATCAAAGCCAACGCCATCATCAGAAATGGCTATAGTAAAATAGTGCTCTGCCTCAGTAATGCGAATGGTCACGTTTCCACCTTCGCGTTTTGGTAAAATGCCATGCTGGATGGCGTTTTCCACGAGCGTTTGAATGGATAGTGGAGGAACGGACAGCTCCATATTCACTGGGATATCCCAGTGAACTTGAATTCTATCCCCAAAGCGAATTTGCTCAATGGCTAGATAGGAGCGCACAAGCTTTAATTCATAGTCGATCGGTACGGTCAAATCGACATTTTGGAAATCGAAGCTCATTTGTAAATAGTCACTAAATGCTAATAATAGCTTCTCCATTTGCTCATTATCCACGCCATGCAAGGAAATAATCGAGCTCAGTGTATTAAAGAAAAAGTGGGGCTGAATTTGTGCCTGTAGCCAAGCTGCCTCGATTCTTAGGCGTTCCTCACTTGACTGCTTTACGCGAACAAGTGCATGGACCCTTGACTTAAGCTCCACATATTCCATTGGTTTTTTAACATAGTCATTTGCGCCACTTAAAAAGGCGAGCTGTATATCCACTCTTTGCTGACGTGCTGTTAGGAACAAGATTGGTAATTCAGAAATGGAGAATTGTTCACGAATTTTCTTCGCCAATTCATAGCCAGACATATGTGGCATCATAATATCGGAAATGAGCAAATCAAAGCTATTATTTTGTAGCATTTCCAGCGCTTCGGACCCGCTTAATGCAGTTTCAATATCATAAGCCTCCGTAGAAAGCGCATTGGCAAGAACTTGTAGGTTTACGGCATCATCATCAACAATTAAAATTCTCGAATGACTAGTTACTAGCGTTTCTTTTTCAGTAACCGCAGCTATTTCGTCTTCAAATTTTGAGAGACTATTTAGTAATGAGACATATTTAGAAAGTGAAGCATCGTTGTCAATGTTTATTTTCGTATTATTGTCTGCTTGTTCATTCGTTATTGGTAATGAAAAAGTAAAGGTAGAGCCTTTGCCAACAGTGGACGCCAATGATATTTTTCCTCCATGAAGGGCAACTAGCTCATGGCAAATACTTAAGCCTAGTCCAAGTCCACCACCAATAGATGTCATACTTGAATCTGCTTGCTCATATGGTTCAAATATTCTTTCCTGTATGTCTTTCTCAATACCGATTCCCGTATCTGTAACGGAAATATACACTTTTTTACCGATCCATTCAGCATCTATAGTAATAGTTCCTTTTTCTGTAAATTTAATAGCGTTGTGAATTAAATTAGTGAAAATTTGAATAAGACGAGTTTCGTCCGCTAAGACAGGCGGTAAATCTTTTGGTATTTTAATAATAAGCTCTATAGGCCTTCCTTTTAGCATGAAAAGGAATATATTACTTACGCCACTTGCTAGATTATGCACATTGATGGCCTTTGGATGAAGACGGAGTGTTTTCTCTTTTAATTGCACTAAATCGAGTAAATCATCCAACACGTAGGTCATATGATTGCCGATTGTTAGCAGTAGCTTTATATCATCATTATTTTTTTCGGGAAGATCCGAATTTTGCTTCGCCAATAGTGTTTGGGCAATACTCATCATGCTATGAAGCGGATTCCGAAGCTCATGTGAAGTATTTGCCAGAAAATCATCCTTTGTATCGATTTCTTTTTGGAGCTTAACAGAAAGCTCTTCGGTTTGCAGTGTTGATTGGAAGTAACGTGTAAACCAATATGCTGATAATGCTGTGATAGCAATCAAGAGATCAAAGGGATAATGACTGTAAGGTAATGTAGTATTCTGCCTTGTTGAAAAAAATAGTGAATTACCAGCAACTGCGGTACCAGTTAATAATAAAAACACAATTCCTTTTTGTCCTTTAATTACTATATATAATATGAAAACAGTTATAATAATAGGAGACACAATAAAAACTGTTGTGAAAATAATTTTGGTTTTAAAGATATACTCGATTGGAGATAGAATGATAAATACTAAATAAGCTACACATAGCATTGGAACAACATTTAATATTTTTGGTGGTTTTAAATATTCCTTCACTAATTCGCGTAGAAATAACACGAAAAATAACATATTAATAATATAAGAAAAGTAAAATAGTTTACTTGCCCAAATCCAGTTAATGGGTAGGTAAATATAAATAATTTTGTTACTTGAAACGAGTACAGTTATACACGTGAAAATAATCATCATGGCAAAGTATATGAGTGATTTACTTCGAATTCCAATTCCTACAAGTAAAACAACAAAGAGAAGATAAAATAAAAAAACTAGACATACAGCTATTTGAGTACCTATAGAAAAGAACTTTGATTTTTCCATCGAGTACAAATCGCCAAAAATAACTTCTTTTGTAAATCCACCCTGTGAATAATGATTCGTTTGAACGCCCTGTATAATAATCTCACTTTCATTCGAGTCTAGGGTAAAATAATAGGTAATCGGTCTACTAATCGGGGCAGTTCGTTCATTGTCGGATTTCAGATTTCCCAGTCCACCAATTAGTTGCCCATTTACATACAGTTCGTAAGGTGCTAATCCTTCAGGTATTGTCATACCATACATTTGAGGTGCATTATGTTGTTTTAGAATTGTTAAGCGATAAGAACCATATTGTCTATTGCTAAGCTCTTTAAAGTATTTATTCCATGACTCAGGTTGGTTGGAATAAACTTTTTTTTCATCATGTACAGATGATTTTTCTGATGCGAGTAAAGTGTCTGGATATAACGCCCATTCTCCTTGTAGTTTAATTTTAAAATCATAGCTTGTATCAACAGCTCTTAAATCAACTGTTCCTTGTTTAGCAGAGACCCCCTCAGGAACATTTGTTAAATCAAACCAAGCAAAACGAAGTAATGTAAGTAAGCAAAAGAATATACCAGCAATTAGAAAAATCGTGAAATTTTTTGAGAGTACTTTCTTCTTTATCATAAAGAATTAATTTCAACAAAATGTTTAAAACTCCTTCAAAAGTAATGGCTTTTTTATCAATTCTTTCATAAACATAACGATATTAATACTATGACTAGTTTTTAAGGAGGGGATGTCATGAGAATAGTATTAGTAGATGATGAACATTTACCATTAATGAGACTGAAAACCTTACTTGAAAAGAGTAAAGTCCCGGAAATTGACATAGTTGGAGAATATACCGAATCCCTAAATGTCATTGCCCAAATACAAGCGCTGCAACCTAATGTTGTATTTCTAGATATTGTCATGCCAGATATGGATGGACTTGCATTAGGAGAAAAGCTTCAAGAGCTTTTGCCGAATGTTGAGATTGTCTTTATTACTGGTTATGACAAATATGCGATAGATGCTTTTAATTTGCATGCAATAGATTATCTATTAAAACCTGTGCAAGAGGCGCGCTTACAAAAAACATTGGAACGGCTTCAGCGGGTAATCGAAAATAATCATCAAATGGCAGCGAAGCATAAAATGATTAAGCTGCTGGGGGGGATTAAAGTCATAACATCTGAGGGTAAGGTGCAATTAATGAAATGGCGGACATCGAAAGCGAAAGAGCTATTCGCCTATATGCTTAGCAATCGCAATGAAATCATTTATCGTGATACCATATTAGGGTTATTTTGGCCAGAATCAGATATAGAAAAAGCATCCAAGCAGCTTTATACAGCTATTTATACTATCCGTCAAACATTAAAAAATTATGGGTTAGAGGGCATTCAAATCTCAAGTCCATTGTTAAATTCGGGTTATAAATTAATAGTGGAAAATGTAGTAATTGATGTAGAACAATGGTTGGATCAATTAAAATCTTTACCCCCTTTACAAGAAGATACAGCAGATAAACATGAACGGGTGTCTCAGGCCTATACAGGAGATTATTTAGGGGATAGCGATTATCTTTGGTCTGAAGGAGAAAGAGAACGGCTCAGACGATTGTGGTTGCGCCACGCACAGCAATTAAGTGAATTTTATATAAGAAGCCAACAATATTCTGCTGCTGTGAGAGTACAGGAGAGAATCCAAATAATCTCTCCAGATGAAGAGGAGAGCTATTTTTCCTTAATGAAGCTATATGATCTGCTCAATAATGCCGCTGCCGTAGAAGAGCAGTATGGGCAACTTAAAAAAATGCTGCAAGAGCAATTAGCAGTAGAGCCAAGTGTGGAAATTGAAGGATGGTATAGAAGTTGGCGAAAGGGCAGTACGGTTACGCAGGTGGATGTGTTGAATTGAAGTTGAAAGAGGATGGGGTATAAGTAAAATTTAGATTAAAATTAAAAAGTTTCACATCAGAAAAGTGCGAGAAATCAATGTTTTAAATTGATTTCTCGCGCTTTTTAAGATTTTGCTAGTTTTGTTTCAGCTTTTCAATAACACATTTTCCTTTATTCGGGAAAATGTGTTATTAGATTCACTTATTTAATAATTATTTCGATAACTCCAAATAGCCAAATCTAATTTTTCAATAGCTTTCGTCACATCGTATGGTGTCGAATTAGTATTATTGACAACATACTGAGCTTCTTCAATAGCTGAATAAAAATTGCTATTAACTGTCGAGCTCTTAAGGGAGTAATCTGTATAATAATAATTCCTAGCAGAAGAGATTAGGTCATTTAGTCTAGTTTTATCAACATACCCATTATACCCATTATACCCATTTACTCCATATTTATAATTACTCTTATAAATTTGAATTGCATAATTTAAATTATTTATAGCATTCGTCACATCATTTTGACTAGAGTAATAATTATTTACCACTGATTGTGCTGATGTAACTGCTGACTCTATTGCATTTTTCTCTGCTTGAGTTGTCCAAGGTATACTAGACACTAAATCATAGCCATTATTATAAGAAATTGTAACGTATTGAGACTTAATGGAATCAATAATTGATTGTAGGGTTGTCTTATCACCATTTCCATACCCATACCCATACTTCGTTCCGTTTTTCTGCACAGCTTGATAGTTTGCTAATGCAGTTTTATATTGTGTAATGGCATTGTTCACTTGCTCCTGTGAAGCATTCGTATTATTAGCTACTGCTCTAGCATTTGTAACAGCTACATCAAATGTGTTGCGATCTGCCTGAGTTGTCCATCTCTCAGTTGTTAAAACGTCACTTCCATAAGCAGAAACCGATACGTATGGAAGGGAAGCTAGTATTTTATTTAATTCAGTTTTATTTGCTAAAGGTAGTGTTACAGAAGCTTTGCTATCATCTACCTGTACTTTATTTACAATATGCCCTGAATTTAGTGCTACCTTTGCTCCGCCACTAACAGTTATTTGCTCAATTTTGCCTTCCCCATAAAGGCTAAAATCATTTTCAACATCAACGATTAGTTTGTCCACATTCGATGAAACCTCAAATGCAGCCACTTTATCAACGACATTGATAGTTGAAATTGTTTGGTTAGAGGATACATCCACCTTTGTACGTTCTACGTTAAGCGTTGCCGATTTAACATCATTTAAAGAAACATTGAGCCAATTAATTTTTCTTGCCGTAAGAGGTTTAAAGGTAATTCCATCCCCAATTGTTACTTTATCGAGTGAGAATGATTTTTTTACACGACTTGAAACAATGAGCTCATCCTCGATAGCTACATTTTCAACTTTCACATAATCTGCATCGACAGTTAGGCTTCCTTCAATCTTCGCGTCTCCGCCATCGAAATACACCGTCTTTTTGTTAGTGCCAGCTTTTTTCAATGTTAGTGATGTGACGCTAGTAATTTCACCCTTTTTAACGACAATTGTAGCTTGCGCATTTGTTAATGCCGTGCTATTTGCAGTTTTAAAGAGTGATTTAAGAGAATCACTAATATTATATTGTCCGTTAGAAGTACGCACCTTATCCTTTGTAATATTAGTAATAGTAACTGCATCTCCTGCTGGAACCTTCGTTTTTGTAGCAGCCAATCGTTCACCAATTTGAATTGACTGGTTTACAGATGAATCACTAGAAGCTGCGTTTACAGGTGCCACTGGCAATACTAAGGTTGCTGTAAGAGCCGTTGCCATAAAAGTTGATAACGCTTTATTTTTCATTTTGGTCACTCCAATCATCGTATTTAGTAGCTAATATATCATATATTTCAATAATTTAGTATCCAAAGGGCATGTTTTACTAGGTTTGATTAAATAAATAAACCAATAGTCCTTTTTTTAGCTTTCTTGTTTTCTGTGATAAAATCCTAATATTTCTCTATAAATATGTAAAATTCTACTTAATTCGCTAAATCTATTGTTGTGATACAATGTTCCATCCATTATTATTATGTATAAAAGAGGGGTGTTGTCATGAAAAAATCTAGAAGTATTGCTTTGAAGCTATCTTCTCTAATAATAGGAATATTTTTACTATTATTTTTTGCTTATACGATAATAACAGGCATTATTTTGAAAAATCAAAGTGTTGATGATGCAGAAAGTGCAACGCTTGAAACTGCTGAATTTTCTGCGGCAAAAATGAGTGAGCGCTTTAAGAAAGCAAATACTACTTTACTAACAACAAAGCGTATTGTTGAAACTATGGAGAAAAAAGGTGAGGTTTCTGCGCAAGCTATTTTGGATATCATGGAAACCAATTTAGTGAATAATGATGATTTGCTTGGGGTAGGGGTTATTTTAGAGAAAGATATTGCAAATGTAAAACCGATAGCTCTTGCGACTTTATTAGAACAGAATACTATGAAAATAGATTCAGCTACATATGCGGCATTAATTGATTCAAAAAATCGCTTTATACCTTATTTAAGTAAGGATGGTGGTGGTATTACTGCTGCTGCTATTGAAGGCATAGATGATAAAAGTGTGTCCGAATGGTATTGGGTACCAAAGGACGAGGGACGATCAGTTCTAACAGAGCCCTATGATTATAATGTCAATGGAAAGACAGTCCTAATGACAACTATTTCTGTCCCATTAGTAAATGCTTCAGGGTCATTTTTCGGCATATTAACGGCAGATTTATCCATCGATTATCTTAATGGATTGACAGAGTCGGTCAAGCCAGATGGTGGTTATGCTGCGATTATTACAAATAAAGGAATTTTAACAGCGAATAGCCTTGGTGCTACATTAGATGGATTGAATATGCAGGATCATATGGATTGGACAAGCATTAAACAAACGATGGATAGTGGCGAAGTAAAAAGCATGTACATGGACTCTGATGAATTGAAAGAAAATTCATTCAATGTCTTTTCACCAATGGTATTAGAGGGAATTGGTGAAACATGGACTGTCCAAATGGTACTACCTAAATCAAAAATTCTAGAGACTTATAATCAGGTGTTTATTTTTACAATTGTTGCTTCTATTATTATAGTGGTTTTAATGTCTGCTGCTAGTGCCCTATTCATTTATAGACAATTGAAGCCATTAAAGTTTTTACGTGCATCTATTGAAATGGCGGCTGATGGTGATTTAACACAAAAAGTGGATGAGAAATATATTAAAGCTGATGAGATTGGGGCTGTTGCATTGGCTTATAATAATATGCTAGATCAAACGAATAGTGCCATAAAAACAGTGCTAAATTCTACAACACTACTGAATCAATCATCCAATCATGTTCATGAGACATTTAATGAAATAGTGGCTTCAAGTCAGGAGGTTTCTGTAGCAATTAATGAAATTGCTCAAGGTGCATCTAAGCAATCTGAGGATACTGAGGAGACAAACTATCGAATGATTGATTTATCCGATCAAATTGATGCTATTACAGCTTTATCGAATGAAATGGATGAGCTGTCAAATAAAACAAAAGTCACTACTGATAAAGGCATGCAAGAGGTTGAAATCTTACGTGACCGTAATGCGGAGACAAATGCCATGAATGGTCGTATTCAGCAGCAAATGGAGTCTCTGGCATCTAATATCGCCAATATTAACCAAATAATCGCATCTATTCAAGGCATTACGGAGCAAACGAATTTATTAGCCTTAAATGCAAGTATAGAAGCGGCACGTGCTGGCGAGCATGGCAAAGGCTTTGCAGTTGTTGCAGAGGAAGTGCGAAAGCTAGCAGAGCAATCAAAAAACGAAACAGATATAATTAAGCAAACAGTGGATAGTATACTTGCAAATTCCAAGCAAACGGTTGCTGTTATTGCTTCAAATGCAGAGCTTATGCAGTCACAAAATGAGTCTGTACAAAGCACAGAGGTAGCATTTAAAGACAACAGTGAGCTATCAAACTCTATCGCCTCCTCGATAAATGAGCTAATGGCTAAGCTATCGGATATGTTGGAGCATAAAAATCAAGCAATTATGGCAATCCAAAGTATTTCTGCTATTTCAGAGGAGACAGCTGCATCTGCAGAACAGGTAAGTGCCTCTGCTATCGACCAACAAGCAGAGCTACAAAAGGTGGGGGAATCCATCAATAATATGAATGAGATTTCAAAGGAATTACAAGAGGTTGTTAATCGATTTAAGCTAGCTTAATAATGAAGAACTGTCTAAGAGGTATTGAAGGTCACCTAAGGCAGTTCTTTTTTATTGGAGAAGGCTAGTTCTATTCTCTCTTTGGGACAGATTGACCTAGCGGAAAAACAGCACTACTATAAGAAAGGAGAGGAGGACAAATGCTATGATGTATCTCGGTATGATTTTCTTCCAGATTGTTGCTCCTATTTTAGTGCTTCTTGTGCTTGGCGCGATATTGCAAAAGAAATTTTGCTTCAATCTAAAAGCGCTCTCTCAGCTTATTACCTATTGCTTCATGCCAGCCGCTGTTTTTGTTAATTTATATGAAACAAGCGTGGAGCTCTCTGTGCTTGGAGAAGTTGCGATATTTATTGTACTTTTTATCGGCAGTCAAATGGTGCTAAGCCATTTTTTAGCGAAAGGACTTGGTTTAGTTAAAACAGAGGCTGCAGTATTTAAAAATAGTGTTGTCCTTATTAATTCAGGAAACTATGGAATTCCTGTTGCACAAATGATATTTGTGACACAACCAATCGGCGTAGCGATACAGGTTATTCTGGTGATATTCCAAAATATGACTACCTATACATATGGCTTATACAACTTAATTTCCTCAACAAAATCAGGTATATCCATTGTAAAGGATTTTCTTAAGATGCCTATCATTCATGCCCTTATTATAGGGGTGGCAATGAACTATTTTAATCTTGCAGTGCCACAGTTTATTAAAATTCCAATAGATCATGTTGCAGACGGTTTTATTGCTGTGGCATTAATCACGTTAGGAGCCCAATTATCACAGCTTGAAATAAAATCCATGTTTAATAAAACAGTCATTATTAGCTGTTTTACACGACTAATTTTGGGACCAGCAGTTGCTTTATTCATTATTTATATACTCGGTCTAGATGGGGTAGTGGCACAATCATTATTTATTGCTAGCGCTTTTCCAACATCCCGAAATAGTTCTAGTTTAGCATTAGAATATGATATCGAATCAGCAACAGCCGCACAAACTGTTTTATTTTCAACAATAGTGAGCTGTATTACAGTAACAATCGTTATTTATCTAGCAGAATTATTATTTCTTTCATAACATATGACGTAAAAAAAGGAATAGGCTTATGGCTTATTGCTTTTTTTTATGCTCCAAAAGTAAAATGAAGAAAAATACTAGAAAATAAAAGTGTTTTTGTAATTTATTGTAATTTTAAATATATACATAGGGTAAATAGGTACTAAATAATAATATTCAAAGGGGTGTTCATAGCTTTGCGTAAAGGTATGGAGTTATGGAAAAAATTTATCATCTTATTAGTAGCTATTATGATTGTTTTTAGTGTTGCTCTAGGTCTTATTGTCTATAAAAGTACAAAAAATATAGTGGAGTTGACGTTAAAAGAGAATAGTATGATTCTAGCAAGAAATGTCGTGAACCAGCTTGATTCAGAGAGGTATGGGCAGCTAGTTAAAAATCCAGAGAACCGTTCACTGTATCTTGATTTACAGAAGGAGCTTACGACAATACTGAAAACCAATTATGTAACGTATATTTATGTATTCAAGGGAACACCTGATGGTAAACAATCGATGGTGCTGGTGGATGCAGGAGATTTAAATAGTAAGGAAACCTATCAAATTGGAGATATTATAGAGGATATACCGTATGAAAGTGTTGTAAAAACAATTTCTAATAATGAGGATGGCTTTAGTGAGTTTGTTTCTGTAGAGGGATGGGGAGATTTTATTTCTGCTTATGCTCCTGTCAGAGCAGAAAATGGTGAAATTGTTGCATATGTTGGATTAGATATTGAGAGCTCCATTATTTACGGCATTCAAAAATCTGCTGTAACGAAGTACTTGCCTATACTTTTAGGCATAGTCATTTTATTGAGTGTCGTTATGATGACTACATTGTATTTGTATATGCGAAAATCATTGAAGCCAATATTTATCATGAAACGAGCAACAATAGCTTTTACAGATGGGAATATGGCAGAAGCTCAACAAATATTGGATGAAATAAGCTTTGAATCGAATGATGATATTTCAGATTTTAGTAGCAAATTTAAAGAGATGATGCAATCCATGTATCAAATAATATTTAATCTTTCGGGGATTGGCACAGATATATCTAAGGCCACTGATAGTTTACAGGAGGTAGGGGATAATGTGCAGCACTCAAGCAACAAGCTGATTGAAAGTGCAGGGGGAATAGAGGAGAGTGTGGATCGACAAAGAGACTTAGCGACACACTCCTTTAAAACAATTGAAGAAATGACGGCAGGAATTATGCAGATTTCAGACTCTGTTTCTTCTGTTATGAAAAGCTCCTCCAATACAGCCAATCTTATGAAGCACAGTCAATCTGAAGCGGCAATGATTACAGCCCGCATGAATGGCGTGGCAGATTTGGTAACGCATACGGCAAAAAATGTGAATGTTCTTGGTGAAAGATATAGTACAATTGAAAAAATGATAGGTGTTATTCAAAGTATTGCGGATCAAACAAATTTATTGGCTTTAAATGCGGCGATTGAGGCAGCAAGAGCAGGTGAGCATGGCAAAGGCTTTGCAATTGTCGCAGAAGAGGTGAAAAAGCTGGCAGAGATGACAAAGCTGTCAGCAGAAGATATTCGTCAGCATATATATGAATTTAAAATCGTGACAGAAATGGTTTTAAAAGAAATGGACCATAGTACTGTTGAAGTTAAAGAGGGAGCCCATTTGGTAATGGCCATTAGTGATGAGTTAGATCATTTGTTTGAAGCAGTAAAAGTAGTGGAGGTAGATGTACAAAATGTTTTTGAGGTTACAAACACAATGTCTAAAAACACGAACGTTGTCTTAACGGCATTAGAGCAAACGAATGAGGCATCTAAAGCTGTTATGTTAGAAACAAAGGAAGTAGCGGATGCATCAAAGTTACAAGAATCAACATTGAGCCAGCTAAGTAGTACGATTCATGAATTAACGGAGCAGGTAAAGCGTTTAGAGTTTATGAAGCAAAAATATAAACTCTGAAGGAAAAAATAGTAATGAAGCTTCCATCTCTTAGCAATATCTGTTACACTAGCATCAAACTTAATAGCATTGACTAGGGGAGTCTGATGAGTCAGGCTGAGAGGGAAACGCATAGAGGTTTCTTGACCCTTTGGACCTGATCTGGCTCATACCAGCGTGGGAAAGTTAAGAAATTATTGCGTGCTCTTTATAATGCGATAATTATACCTTTTACAATCATAGCCGGATCCAAAATTTTTTGGATTCGGTTTTTATTTTTGTTGGGGTGAGCTAGATTCGGTCCTTGTATGAATTTTCTATAAGGGAGAGAAGTAGGTCATGACAACAGTTAGCGAAAAGAACATTACGATTATGTCGAGCTTTGAGGGGAGTAAAAAGGTTTATGTAGAGGGTTCGAGACCAGATATTTTGGTACCGATGCGTGAAATTGCATTAAGTCCAACGACAGGAAGCTTTGGAGAAGAGAAAAATGCTCCAGTTCGTGTATATGATACGAGCGGTCCATATACTAACCCTGCCTATAAGGTAGATATTACGAGGGGCTTACCAGCGTTGCGAAGTAAATGGATTAGAGAGCGAGGGGATGTTGAGGAGTATGTAGGGCGAACTATTAAACCAGAGGATAATGGCTTCCGCAATGCTGATGATCCACGTATTCAAGAAAACGTTTTTCCTGAGCTATCTAGGAAACCTATACGTGCGAAAAAGGGGAGAAATATCACACAGCTTCATTATGCACGAAAGGGAATTATAACACCGGAAATGGAGTTTGTAGCGATTCGTGAAAATATGGAACCAGAATTTGTTCGCGCTGAAATTGCAGCGGGGCGAGCGATTATGCCTTCTAATATTAATCATCCTGAAGCTGAGCCAATGATTATAGGACGTAGCTTCCATGTGAAAATTAATGCTAATATTGGGAATTCAGCAGTATCATCTTCTATTGCAGAAGAGGTGGAGAAAATGACTTGGGCAACACGCTGGGGTGCTGATAATATAATGGATTTATCGACTGGTAAGCACATTCATACGACGCGTGAATGGATTATCCGTAATGCTGCGGTGCCAGTTGGAACAGTGCCAATTTACCAAGCACTTGAAAAGGTAAACGGTGTAGCTGAGGATTTAACATGGGAGGTGTATCGTGATACGTTAATCGAGCAGGCAGAGCAAGGCGTCGATTACTTTACGATTCATGCAGGCGTACTGTTGCGTTATGTGCCACTAACAGCAAATCGTGTGACAGGCATTGTGTCACGCGGAGGTTCAATTATGGCGCAATGGTGCTTATATCATCATCAAGAGAACTTTTTATATACACATTTTGAAGAAATCTGTGAAATCATGAAAACATATGATGTTGCCTTCTCGTTAGGGGATGGCTTACGTCCTGGATCGATTGCAGATGCTAATGACGAGGCACAGTTTGCAGAGCTTGAAACGTTAGGAGAATTAACACAGATTGCCTGGAAGCATGATGTACAGGTGATGGTGGAGGGGCCAGGCCACGTGCCAATGCATTTGATTAAAGAAAATATGGACAAGCAATTAGAGGTGTGCAAGGAGGCTCCGTTCTATACTTTAGGACCACTGACAACAGATATTGCACCTG
The DNA here is from genome assembly GCF_002455205.1 of Lysinibacillus sp. UBA6686. NCBI lineage: Bacteria > Bacillati > Bacillota > Bacilli > Caryophanales > Bacillaceae > Lysinibacillus > Lysinibacillus sp. UBA6686. The sequence continues at coordinate 63,212 of NZ_DKJS01000083.1, forward strand.
GCTATGATCATATTACATCTGCTATTGGTGCGGCAATGATAGGTTGGTTTGGTACGGCAATGCTATGCTACGTGACACCAAAAGAGCATCTGGGCTTACCAAATCGAGAGGACGTTCGTGTAGGGGTGATTACGTATAAAATTGCTGCACACGCGGCTGATTTAGCGAAGGGACATCCTGGAGCACAGCAGCGAGATGATGCACTTTCAAAGGCACGTTTTGAATTCCGTTGGCGCGATCAATTCAACCTGTCTTTAGATCCAGAGCGTGCAGTTGAATACCATGATGAAACATTACCAGCAGAGGGGGCAAAAACTGCGCACTTCTGTTCAATGTGTGGGCCTAAGTTCTGTAGTATGAGAATCTCGCAGGATATTCGTAATTATGCAAAAGAAAAAGATTTAAATACGACAGAGGCAATTCATCAAGGGATGCAGGAAAAGGCAGAGGAATTTAAGAAAGCAGGCAGTCAGATTTATCAATAATAATGTAATGAAGGTTTGTGTTTATTTAGGCACAAACCTTTTTCGTTGAATAAAAAACTCCATGTGAAGTGTGGCTCACATGGAGTTAAAGTTGGATTTGGATATCAATAATAGATGGAAGAATTAAACGTTAGATGGTTGTTTCACGTATGGATTAGAAAGATCCATACCTTCTAAAGAAAGACCCATTGCTTTTGCTACACCCTCACCATATGCTGGATCAGCTAAATAGCAGTGAAGAATGTGGCGACGTTTGATGAACTCTTCAACAGGTGCCATATCATTTGCTGTATTTTCGAATAGGCGTTGTTGTTCTTCTGCAGTCATAAGGCGGAATAGTTTCCCTGGTTGCTCGAAGTAGTTGTTATCATCTTCACGGAAGTCATGGATACCTGCGTTACCATCAATGCGTAATTCAGGCTCTTTATAGTCTAAGTTATGCTCCCATTCGCCGTAGCTATTTGGTTCATAGCCTAAAGTTGAACCAAGGTTGCCGTCAAAACGCATAGCGCCATCACGATGGAAAGTACGGAATGGACATTTTGGGGCGTTTACTGGAAGCATATAATGATTTACACCTAGGCGGTAGCGTTGTGCATCTGCATAAGCAAAGATTCGTCCTTGTAACATTTTATCTGGTGAGAAGCTAATACCGGGAACAATGTTTGATGGAGCGAATGCAGCTTGCTCAACCTCAGCAAAATAGTTGTCTGGGTTTTTATTTAATTCGAATTCACCTACAGGAATTAATGGGAAATCTTTTTTATACCATACTTTTGTTAAATCAAATGGGTTATATGGTAGTTCGCGAGCTTGTTCCTCAGTCATTACCTGAATGTACATTTTCCATTTAGGGAAATCACCTTGCTCAATAGCACCATATAAATCACGTTGTGAAGATTCACGGTCTTTACCGACTACTTCCTCTGCTTCAGCACCTGTTAAATTTTTAATGCCTTGCTCTGTGCGGAAGTGGAATTTTACCCATACACGCTCATTTTCAGCATTGATAAAGCTATACGTGTGAGAACCAAAACCATGCATATTTCGGTAACCAGCTGGAATACCACGGTCAGACATTACTATTGTGACTTGGTGAAGTGCCTCTGGTAGTGATGTCCAGAAATCCCAGTTCGAGTTTAAGTTTTTCATATTTGTACGTGGGTCACGTTTTACCACGTGATTTAAATCTGTAAAGTGTAATGGATCACGGAAGAAGAATACAGGCGTATTGTTCCCAACTAAATCCCAGTTACCTTCTTCTGTATAAAATTTAAGGGCAAAGCCACGAATATCTCGCTCAGCATCTGCTGCACCACGCTCACCCGCAACTGTAGAGAAGCGCGCGAACATTTCTGTTTTCTTCCCAATCTCAGAGAAGATCTTTGCTTTTGTATATTGAGTAATATCATGCGTTACAGTGAAGGTACCAAATGCACCTGAACCTTTTGCGTGCATACGACGCTCTGGAATAACTTCACGGTTGAAGTTCGCTAATTTTTCAACTAGCCATACATCTTGAAGTAACAGAGGACCTCTTGGACCCGCTGACATGGAGTCGTGGTTGCTTACTACTGGAGCACCACCTGCTGTTGTAAAACGACGGCTACGATCATTTGCGTTTGTCATATTAGTTTACCTCCTGAAAAAAATTGTGAGTCAAACTCTTCATCAATAACTATAGCAAATATAAAATAGAATTGCTAGTATATTATAATAATTATCGTTAAAGAATTTTTATTTTTAGATATAAACTATTATTATATGTGCAAAGTAGTAGAATTATGCATAATTTCACTACCCAAAACAACACTTTTCAAAACAATTTTAGAAGTAAGAGAGGAAGATGAAATGCTTTTTCATTGATTTTTTTCTCTATTATGCACATTTAAAGTAGCCTGCAATCTAAAATTGCCCAATAAACACACTTTATTGAAATATCAATCCTGAATTTTAGTGATGATATCAAAATGCTTGTATACGATATAGATGAAATAAATCACGGTTTTCTTTGTCAGAATTGAAAATAGAGCAAGCTAAATGAAAATTCATTAATAGGATTTCCGATAGCGATTGGGTGTCATGCCTATCTGCTGCTTAAATATTTTTATGAAATAATTGGAATCTTCAAATCCGTTTAAATGGGCAATTTCGCTAATGGCAAAATCTGTGTCCACAAGCATTTTCATGGCACTATGAATTCGAGCCTGCTGTAGGTAGCGTTTAAAGGGCAAGCCTTGCTTCTTTGAAAAAATTGTACTTAAATAATTGGGGCTAATTCCTAATTTATGGGCTACAAAGGGTAAAGATAACCGACTATCCTGAAATTGTTGATCGATAATTTCTATTGCTAGCTCTACATAATCGGCCCTTTTCTCCATTCGTGCCTCACGAGCCAGTTCAATAAGTCTTTGTGTAAATAAAATGATGCCGTTTAGTATGGTATAAAAAATAGGATGTTCGATAATTAAATGAAAAAGCTGTCTGTAGTTTTGCTCAATAGCAGCTTTCTCATGCAATTTATACTTCAGCATGAATCGGCGAATTTGCGCTAGGACACTAGTTAGATGAATACGTAAGTCATCTTGCTCATAATAAATTCCTTCATTGGATAGTCGATATAAAAATGTTTTAACGGCTTCAAGATTGCCTTCTTCTAAACTACTGATTAGTAATTGCTGTTCCTCTGGTGTTAACAAAGGATCAAATGGCTGTGCTTCAAATTGTTTACTTGCATAAAAAATGTGCCCGAATCCTTCGTAAAAGCTTTGATGAAGGGCACGCTTTGTGAAGATATACATATTCTTAAGAGTTGTAGGTTCCCCATCATATATCCCAATATTTAAAGAGCTATTGCTTGTTAAACGCCATTCCTTTATCAGCGTACGAACATCCTTTTCCACGATCTTTCTATCATTTGTTAGGAATAAGCAGACGATACTATCAGATAATGGGTAGACTTGCATATGATAGTGAATTGCTGTTTGCTGTAGCCAATTAAATAGCTTGTTTAATGTTTCTGAATGCTCAGGCTCAATCATTGTAAAATGCCTGGCTGTCTCTATGGAGCTAGGCTTACTATCTATAAATAATTGATAATAAAAGGATTCGTCTGTCGCCCTCTCAACAGCATTGTTGATCTGGGGTACACGAAGAGAGATAGTCGTAAGCTTTTGTTTTAATACTTCTAAATCAATGGGTTTTACAAAAAGATGCTGTACCTGTAAATCAATAGCTTTTAACGCATTTTTAAATAAGGGCTCTGTGGTCATTGCTAAAATAGCCCCAGAATATTTTTGGAAAACATGATTTAGAGCAGTTAAACGATTATTTGGGAATAAATCAATATTCAATAAGATTGCATCAGGCTCGAATTGCTGAATGCTTTGAGGTGCCTCAGACATACTCGTGCACATTTCAATCGTTACATCTCCAGGAAAATACGTATGTAAAAACCAGCGAATACCAGAAAGCTCTGCAGGGTCTCGATCCATTAATAATAGCCTCATCACAACCAACCTTTCTTAAAATAATCTCATTTCGTAAAAAAGTACGATTATATTCATAAAAATAACATAAAAATCAGAAAAAAATCATGTTTCTTGCATTAAAATTCTCTATTTTCTGAAAAAAGTAGTTAGTACAATGTAAATAGAGTAATCCATCTTTGAGGAAATGGATTTAACCTCTTTCAGCAAATGTTTTTGTTTCGAAAGCGTAGCGGCAGATACAAACGTCTCCCACTTCTAAAGGTGGTGAGATCAATGAGAATTTAAACTACTTTTCAGCGGATATCAGGGACGCAATTATGCCGAGGCATAATTGATAAAAATTTTTACACAGCCATAAAGGGAATAGGGGGATGTCATATGAAGTCAGTCATCGAGCTTGATGGCAATACATTAACTAGAAAGCAAATAGAGAAAATTGTTAAAGGTGACGCAACGGTAACGCTATCTATAGAAAGTGTGGAGCGAATCCGTTTAAGTAGAGAGCGTATTGAAAAACGTTTAGCTGAAGGGCAAACGATTTATGGTGTAAATACAGGATTTGGGAAATTGAGTAATATAAAAATTGAAGAGGAAGATATTGAGCTTTTACAGCTAAATCTATTGCGCTCAGATGCAACAGGTGTAGGTACACCGTTTCCGACAGATGTTGTACGTGCAATGATGGTTTTGCGTGCCAATGCCTTAGCACGTGGTTTTTCGGGTATTCGTCAGGAAACAGTCCAGCTATTAGTGGATTTTATTAATAAGGGTGTGCATCCAATTGTACCGTCTCAGGGTTCTGTAGGAGCTAGTGGAGATTTAGCACCATTATCTCATCTAGCTTTAGTGCTTGTAGGTGAGGGAAAGGCTGAATTTAATGGAGAAGTGTTGAGTGGTAGTAAGGCATTAGAAAAAGCGGGATTAACACCTGTTCGACTACAAGCGAAAGAAGGGCTAGCGCTTGTGAATGGTACTCAAGCAATGACAGGTATTGGTGTGTTAACTGTTAATGAAGCTGAGCGCATAGGGCTAGCAGCGGATATGGCAGCAAGTTTAACACTTGAGGCCTTAAAGGGGATTACATCAGCGTTCGATCCAGCGCTTTTAGCAGTAAGACCACATCCAGAGTTAGAGCTGGTAGGTGGAAGAATACGTAAGTGGTTAGATGGAAGTAAACGGGTAACGAAGCAGGGAGAGATACGTATGCAGGATGCCTATTCATTGCGCTGTATCCCACAGGTACATGGTGCATCTTGGCAATCATTCTTCTATGCCCAGGATCGTGTACAAACAGAAATGAATGCAACGACTGATAATCCGATTGTATTAGAGAATGGAGAGGTACTATCAGGGGGACATTTCCATGGTCAACCAATTGCCTTAGCTATGGACTTCTTAAAAATTGGTGTGTGTGAGTGGGCCAATATTTCTGAACGCCGAACAGAACGTATGGTAAATCCTCAATTGAATGAAGGCCTGCCACCATTTTTAGCGACAAACCCTGGTATTGAGTGTGGTTTAATGATTGCTCAATATACAGCGGCTTCGATTGTATCTGAAAATAAAGTATTGGCACACCCTTCAAGTGTGGATTCTATTCCAACGTCTGGTAACCAAGAGGATCATGTAAGCATGGGAACAACGTCAGCTCGTCAAGTTCGACAAATTGTCCATAATGCTGCTCGAGTAATTGCAATAGAAATGATTTGTGCGTCACAGGCTATTCATTTAGATCAAGCAGAGGAGCAATTATCTCCAACAACCCGAAAGTACTTAGAAAAAGTGCGTGAATTTTGTCCACCGCTACTAGCGGATCAACCAATTGGTGATGAAATTGAGGCGTTAGCGAAATATTTATTAGATAGCGATGATTTAGTGGAATTATCTAAATAAAATCTGAGAGGATGGTTCGTGATGAAAACAACAACAAATATTCGTGCACCACGGGGAACGACTTTATCGTGTAAAGGCTGGACACAAGAAGCGGCAATGCGTATGCTAATGAACAATCTTGATCCAGAGGTAGCAGAGAATCCGGATGAATTGATTGTTTATGGTGGGATTGGGAAGGCTGCTCGCAATTGGGAAAGCTATGAACAAATTATTGCTTCTTTAAAAGAATTAGAGAATGATGAAACACTTCTGATTCAATCTGGGAAGCCGGTAGCTGTGTTCCGTACACATGAGCATTCTCCACGTGTGTTAATTGCCAATTCAAATCTAGTACCTGCTTGGGCAAATTGGGATCATTTTTATGAATTAGAAGATAGAGATTTGATGATGTATGGTCAAATGACTGCGGGTAGCTGGATTTATATTGGTGCCCAAGGAATTCTGCAAGGCACTTATTTATCATTTGTAGAAGCAGGGAAAAAAGTATTTGGCACTGCGGATTTACGTGGTAAGTTCATCCTTACAGGTGGTATGGGTGGTATGAGTGGTGCACAGCCTTTAGCTGGAAAAATGGCAGGCGCTGTTATTCTAGTTGTAGAAGTAGAACGTGCCCGCATTGAACGTAAAATTAAAGAAGGTTATTGTGATTACATCGTGGACACTGTGGACGAAGCGATTGCATTAGTCAATAAATTACGTGACCAAAAGGAGCCAGCTTCGATTGGCCTTGTTGGTAACTGTGCAGACATCAATCGTGAACTGTTAGATCGAGGAATTATTCCAGACTTTGTAACAGATCAAACCTCTGCACATGACCCGATTAATGGCTATGTACCGAATGGCATGACATTTGAGGAAGCACTGGAGCTTCGTAAAACAGATGTAAAAACATATGAGCGAAAAGCGAAGGAAACGATGGCAGAGCATGTTCGTACAATGCTAGAGTTTCAGGAGGCTGGTGCAGAAGTATTTGATTATGGCAATAATATTCGAGCGTATGCCAAAGAGATGGGTGTAACAAATGCCTTTGATTTCCCAGGCTTTGTACCAGCGTATATTCGTCCATTATTCTGTGAAGGAAAAGGGCCATTCCGCTGGGCAGCGCTTTCAGGAGACCCAGAGGATATTTATAAAACAGACGCACTTGCAAAAGAGATGTTTGCTGAGGATGAAAGTCTTGTCAATTGGATTAATATGGCTCAAAAAATGGTGAAATGGCAAGGGCTACCGGCACGTATTTGCTGGCTAGGCTATGGGGATCGTCACCGTTTTGCATTAAAAGTAAATGAAATGGTTGCGAATGGTGAATTATCAGCGCCGATTGTCTTTGGTCGCGATCACTTAGATTCTGGATCGGTAGCATCACCAAATCGGGAAACAGAGGGAATGTTGGACGGTTCGGATGCTGTGTCAGATTGGCCGATTTTAAACGCTCTTGTTAATACAGCGAGCGGTGCAAGCTGGGTAAGTGTCCATCATGGTGGTGGAGTAGGAATGGGTTATTCGCAGCATGCAGGTCAAGTGTTAGTAGCAGATGGAACAGAGCTCGCTGCAGAGAAAATTGCACGTGTGTTAATCTCCGATCCAGGGCTAGGTGTTGCCCGTCATGCGGATGCAGGTTATGATATAGCGATTCGAACAGCGAAAAACAAAGGTGTGCATATACCAATGTTAAAGGATGATGTGAAGTGACCATTTTAATTAAACATGCCAATGAAGTCATTACATTAAAAAGTAATGCCAAAGGACCGCGCACAAGGGAAAAGATGCGAGAAATTGCGGTTATTGAAAATGGTAGTGTTCTTATTGAGGAAGACCGTATTATAGCTGTTGGAGCTTTTGAACAGCTGGCAGTAGATTTTCCTAATTTAGTCAAGAAAGCAGAAACTATTGATGCCTCTGGTAAGATTGTGATGCCAGGCTTGGTGGATTGTCATACACATTTAGTACATGGTGGGACACGCGAGCAAGAGTTTAATATGCGACTCAATGGTTCTACCTACATGGATATTATGAATGCAGGTGGCGGGATTCACGCAACAACAAAGCGTACACGAGAAACTAGCTTTGAAGATTTATATGCCAAGTCGATGCAGCACTTAAATGTATTTTTAAAGCATGGTGTGACAACAGTTGAAGCCAAATCAGGCTATGGCTTGGACTGGGAAACGGAAAAAAAACAGCTAGAGGTAGCAAAAAAATTACAAGCAACTCATGATGTTGATGTCGTTAGTACTTTTATGGGAGCACATGCAGTACCGCGAGACTATAAGGGACGTGAGGATGAATTCGTTGATATTGTGGTTCATGACATGCTACCAAAAGTAGCGGAGCTAAACCTAGCTGAATTTAATGATGTATTTTGTGAAAAAGGTGTCTTTACACCAGCGCAATCACAGCGTATTTTAGAGGCTGGAAAAGCACTAGGGTTAACGCCAAAAATTCATGCTGATGAAATTGAGCCGTATAAGGGAGCAGAGCTTGCTGCAAAGGTAGGAGCAATTTCAGCCGAGCATTTGTTGGTTGCCTCTGATGACGGTATTCAACGAATGGCTGAAGCGGGTACGATTGCTGTATTGTTGCCTGGAACTGCATTCTTCTTACGTGCACCATTTGCAAGAGGGCGTCTAATGATCGATAAAGGGGTACCTGTAGCGATATCTACTGATTTTAATCCTGGATCATCACCAACATTGAGTCTACCATTTATTATGAATTTAGCTTGTATGCATATGGGAATGACGCTGGAGGAAGTTCTAACAGCGACAACGATTAATGCCGCATATGCACTTAATCGAGGCGAACAAATTGGTTCACTTGAAGCAGAAAAACAAGCTGATGTTGTTATTTTGGATGTTGCCAACTACAAACAACTTCAATATTTCTATGGTATGAACCATACAAATACTGTTATTAAAAATGGGCGTATTGTTGTGCGAGATGGTATTCTTTCAAATTAACTTTTTTATAAATAAGATAATATATTAATCCCTTCAGTTTTCTAATGAGGGGATTTTTTTATGATTATAATTAAACTATAATAATTTACTATACCATGTTCCGAATACTAAGTACTTTTTAAATATACTTAGTATTATAAGTATTTGTAAAAATAATGAATTATAGGGTATTATATTCTAAAAGGAAAAGGGGTAGATGACTATTCAAACGAAACCAGCATATCAAAAAATTTATGACACAATTAAGCAAGAAATAGCAGAGGGCAAATATCTTGTTGGTGATATTTTACCTTCGGAGGCAGAGCTAGAAAAGATATTCAAGGTAAGCCGTACGCCAGTAAGAAATGCGCTGAAGCAGCTTGAAAATGACAAAATAATTCATAGAGTGCAAGGGAAGGGATCTTTTGTCAGCAACCAACAACCAAAACAAACTTGGACAAGTATGTCAGGCTTTAGAAACCATTATTCAAACGATTGGGAAAAAATCTCTGTTCGAACAATCGAGATTAAAGAGGTGGTTAATCCACACTTTGCAAAGCTATTAAAATTAGAAGAGGATACAGAAATCATTTATTTAAAAAGAATTCGATATTTAAACAATCAACCAATGTTTTTCTTAGAGCACTATATCCGACCTGTAATATCCTCAGAGGTTTATCAAAAAAATACAGCGATTTCTTCTGTGCAGCAACTATTAAAAGAGCAATCAAATATCAATATTGTTGAGGTAGAGGATGAAATAGAGGCGGTTATTGCAACTCCTTATATTGCAGGTGCATTGCAAATACCCGACACAACTGCGGTGTTAAAAGGGACGAGAATATCTTATGCAGAAAATAAGGTTCCTATGGATTTAAATGTTTTCTATATAAATACGGATAATTGGAAGTACTATTCTTATTTCAGATATTAATAAGCATCCCGTTTTCCTATTGATAAAATAAGAATTTTTATAATACTTAGTATCATAAGTTGTTGACATCCTTAGTGCTATAATTTATTATTTAATTATTCGCTATTATCAGAATTAACAAAATAAATGCGAGCAAAGGGGATGAAGTAATGTATAAGATGAAAAGGTTGTTATTTTTATTGGGGACTATTGGGGTGTTGTCCATAATTCTCGTGGGGTGTAGCAATAGCAACTCTGATGTGGGTGCCAGTGGTGGAGAGAAAGTGAGTGTAGCTGCTTTAAATAACTATCCACCTCTTATTTTTAAACAGGATGGTAAATTAACTGGCTTTGAATATGATTTATTGCAAGCGATTGCAGAAGAAGAAAATTTAGAGCTGGAATTTAAAGAGATGAAATTTGATGGTTTTATTCCAGGCTTACAATCTAATCAGGTAGATATCGCTTCCTCGCTATTAATACGTGAAGAACGCAAGGAAGTTGTGGATTTCTCAGATATCTTCTTAAATTCTGGTTTAGTGCTTGCTGTAGCAAATAATAGTTCCATCCAATCCTTTGAGGATTTAAAAGGAAAAACAATTGTTGCTACACAAGGTTCTACAACATTTGAAAAGGCAAAGGAATTAGCAGATCAATATGGTGGAAAAGCGAAGCCTCTAAAAGAAACAGATGCGCTGTATTTAGATGTAGAAAATGGAAATGCAGATGCGCTTGTGCTTAACTCTCCTACAGTTGAGTATCGTTTAGCGGTAGATGGTGACAATGTGAAGTTCCGAATTGTGGGAGAGCATATGACAGTCGATGAACATGCTTTTGCTGTTAAAAAAGGGAACAAAGAATTAGCAGATAAGATTAATGCTGGTTTAAAAACAGTTAAGGAAAATGGGGAATACAATAAAATCCATGAAAAATGGTTTGGTAAATAAACATAGTTAATGTGAAGTGAGGTGTTTTTATGGAAACAACATTCAAAGTTATGACAGATGCACTGCCTTATCTTCTGCAAGGGTTATATATGACGCTATTAATATCTATTTTATCAATAATTTTCTCACTTATAATTGGGCTAATTGCGTGTTTTATGAGGATGTCAAAGTATGCAATTTTACGATATCCTGCAGCAATCTATGTTAATCTTATTCGCGGAACACCAATACTAATTCAAATATTATTTATTTACTTTGGTGCACCAACAGCTTTGGATATACATCTTTCGGCTTTTACAGCAGGACTGATTGCCATAAGCTTTAATATTGGAGCTTATAATACAGAGATTTTCCGTGGAGGAATCGAATCAATTGGTAAGGGGCAAATGGAAGCAGGAAGATCCTTAGGTTTCTCTTATGCTCAAACTATGGCTTTAATCATTTTACCACAGGCAGTACGACGTATGATTCCGTCATTTGTGAACCAATTAACGCATGCAATTAAGGATACATCGATGCTGTCAGTTATCGGAATAGCTGAATTAACAATGGTCGGACAATCCATCTATGCGATGAATTTTAGATCCTTTGAAATCTTAACAATGGTAGGATTATTCTACTTTATCACCATTTATACTGTTTCCCTTATTTCTACTAAGATGGAACGGAGGTTTGTTATTACATGATAAAGGTTAATAATCTTTCTAAATCCTTTGGAGATTTACAAGTTTTAAAAGGTATTAGCACAGAGATTGTAGCTAAAGAGGTTGTTTGTATTATAGGTTCATCTGGTTCAGGTAAAAGTACCTTTTTAAGATGCTTGAACCTTTTAGAAGAACCGAGTGGTGGCGAAATTATTATAGAAGGCGAAAATATTTTAGATAAGACCGTTGATATTAATAAGCTTCGTCAAAAAATGGGAATGGTTTTCCAACAATTTAATCTGTTTCCACAAAAAACAGTTATTGAAAATATTACATTAGCACCAATAAGACTCAAAAAGAAAACAAAAGAAGAAGCTGAAAAACAAGCGATGGAGCTACTAAAAAAAGTAGGATTAGCGGAGAAGGCTACTGCTTATCCTACTAATTTATCGGGCGGACAACAACAGCGTGTAGCCATTGCAAGAGCCTTAGCAATGGAGCCACATGTAATGTTATTTGATGAACCAACATCTGCACTGGACCCTGAAATGGTTGGAGAGGTTTTACGGGTTATGAAACAATTAGCACAGGAAGGGATGACAATGGTCATTGTCACGCATGAAATGGGATTTGCCCGTGAAGTGGCTGATCGAGTTATTTATATTGATGGTGGTCATATAGTAGAAGAAGGAGATCCAAGAGATATATTCACAAACCCATCTCATGAAAGAACAAAATCATTTTTGTCAAAAGTATTATAAAAACTAATGGAGTCTTTCTGTCACTAAACAAAGACTCCTAATAACAAAATTTTTTACATCAACTTAGTATACTAAGTATTATAACTATATTTTCGAAGGAGAAATTATATGACAAAAACAGTTCTATTAATTGAACCAACGATCCGACCGAATGGTGTTGAGTACTTAACCAATCATTTTAATGTAGTGTTGGCACCGAATGGTTCAGAGGAGACCATTATAGCCTATATAAACAAACACCAGGCCCGTGCAGTCATTGTAAGAACAGAAAAAATTACAAGAAATATTTTAGAAAGTTGCCCCTCCCTTGAAGTCGTAGGAATGCATGGAGTCGGGCTAGATAATATAGATGTTCCAAGCGCAACAGAAAATAGCGTAGTCGTGTTGAATGCCCCATCTAGTAACTATACTTCTGTAGCGGAGCATGCAATGATGTCCATTTTAGCTTTAAGTAGAAGCTTAAATATTAGTGATTCTAAAGTTAGAAACAATGAATGGCATTATAGAGAATCGTATTTTCCTATGGAGGTGAACGGGAAGACGCTCTTAATCGTAGGAATGGGAAGAGTTGGACAGGATTTAGCTAAAAAAGCAAGGGCATTTAATATGAATGTTTTAGGATTTGACCCATTTGTTTCAGAATCAGAAATGCAGCTACATGGTGTTGTTAAAATCGATGACTTAAATATGTGTCTTCCAATATGTGATTTTATCTCTTTACATGCACCATTAACGAAAAGCACCTATCATTTATTTTCTGCTAAGCAATTTGAGTTAATGAAAGATTCAGCATTTGTTATTAATTTAGGGAGAGGCTCATTGATAAATGAACAAGCACTATATAGCGCGCTAGTTACAAAAAAAATAGCTGGTGCAGCGTTAGATGTATTAGAGCAAGAGCCCCCAAATAGTGATAACCCTCTTTTTACATTGGAGAATGTAATTTTCACACCGCATTTTGGTGGTGATACATTAGAGGCAAAAGATAGATGCTCTGAATCAATAACACACGAAGTTGGTGTTGTGTTAAATGGGAAAATATCGAGAAATGTAGTAAATCCACAAGTATTAGGCAATGCAAAGGCTTATAAATAACATTTAAAGGAGATTATTAAAATGAAATTTAATGGAATTATGACTGCATTAGTCACACCTTTACACCTTGATGGGTCTGTTGATAAACAAAGCTTCGCAAATCTAATAGAGGATCAACTAAATAATCATATTCATTCTTTGCTTGTATTAGGTGGAACAGGAGAATATGCTGCACTTAATATGGAGCAACGAAAAATTGCTATTGATGTTGCATTAAGTACTGTCAATGGTCGTGTGCCAGTAGTAGTAGGCTTGCTTTCTCCAGGATTAGGCGACAATGTAGAATTAGGTAGCTATGCAAAACAAGCTGGTGCTGACGCTGTAATGATTGTGACACCATATTATGTAAGTCCAACAAAACAAGGATTTATCGAATACTATGAAGCGATTGATAAATGTTTAGAGATGCCAATTATCCTCTATAACATTCCTTATAAAACAGGCATTCATTTGGCGAATGATACAGTAAAAGAGATTGTTGAAAATGTGCCAAATGTAGTTGGAATGAAAGTTTGCTCAGATAATATAGGTGATGTCCTTGAGCTACTTCAATTTGTTGGTGATAAAATTTCCGTTCTTTGTGGAGAGGACTTCAGAGCGGTGTCCTCATTTATTGCAGGAGCGCCAGGGGCTATAACAGCTAGCTCAAATATTATTCCTGAAGTATGGGTGAAGATTTATGACTTAGTTCAAGAAAAAAACTATGACGAGGCAATAGAACTGCATAAAAAATATTTCCCATTAATGAAGACGCTATATAAAGAAGGAAACCCAGGACCTTTAAAAGCCGCATTAAATTTAGTTGGTATACCTGTTGGTTCAGTTTCAGTGCCATTAGTAGATGCTTCATCTACTGTTGAAGCAGAGCTTAAAAATAAATTAACAGAGCTGGTTGTACCAGTAAGATAAGGATAACAATTTTTACGAGCTCAATATGTTGAGTGGATAATAATATTGGAGGTATATATGGTAGTAGCATATAAGCATGAGCCGTTTACTGATTTTAGTGTTGAAGCTAATCGATTAGAGTATTTGAATGCTTTACAAGCTGTAGAAGGGTACTTAGGGCAAGATTACGATTTAGTAATTGGTGGAGAGCGAATAACTACAGAGGATAAGATTGTTTCCTACAATCCTTCTAATAAAAGAGAAGTGATAGGACATGTATCGAAGGCAAACAAAGAGCTAGCCGAAAAAGCTATGCAAGCGGCTGTTCAAGCATTTAAAACGTGGAAAAAAGTGAAACCTGTGTCTCGCGCAGATGTTTTATTTAAGGCTGCGGCAATTATTCGTCGTCGAAAGCATGAATTTTCAGCATTGTTAACAAAGGAAGCGGGTAAGCCATGGAAGGAGGCAGATGCAGATACAGCAGAAGCCATTGATTTCTTGGAGTATTATGGTCGTCAAATGCTTTTAATTAAAGACGGCTCACCTGTTCAAAGTCGTCCAAATGAATTTAATCGTTATGACTATATTCCATTAGGGGTAGGTATTATTATCTCTCCATGGAACTTTCCATTTGCGATAATGGCTGGAACAACAGTAGCGGCAATTGTGACAGGTAATACAGTATTATTAAAGCCAGCTTCCACTACTCCAGTGATTGCTGCAAAATTTGTTGAAGTAATGGAGGAAGCAGGTCTTCCTAAAGGTGTTCTTAATTTTGTGCCAGGAAATGGCTCAGAAGTGGGAGATTATCTGGTCGATCATAAAGACACACGATTTATCAGCTTTACAGGTTCGCGCGATGTTGGTCTCCGTATTTTTGAACGTGCTTCGAAAGTTCGTAACGGGCAAATTTGGATAAAGCGTGTGATTGCAGAAATGGGTGGAAAGGACACAATTGTTGTTGATAAAGAAGCAGACCTAGAATTAGCAGCGACTTCGATAGTATCCTCCGCGTTTGGCTTCTCTGGTCAAAAATGTTCTGCATGTTCTCGTGCAGTTATTGTAGAAGATGTTTATGATCAAGTTCTTGAACGTGTGGTAGCCTTAACCAATGAATTGACTCAAGGTGATCCAAGGGACTATACAAACTACATGGCAACTGTAATTGATCAGAATGCCTATAATAAAATTATGGATTATATTGAGATTGGTAAGCAGGAAGGAAGGCTATTGACAGGTGGAAAAGGGGACGATTCTATCGGTTACTTTATTCAGCCAACTGTATTTGCTGACCTTTCTCCAGAGGCAAGGATTATGAAGGAAGAAATTTTTGGACCAGTAGTCGGCTTTATGAAGGCTAGAGATTTTGATCATGCAATTAAAATCGCTAACAATACAGAATATGGTTTAACGGGTGCAGTGATTACAAATAACCGTGGACATATAGAAAAGGCTCGTGAAGAATTCCATGTCGGAAACCTTTACTTCAACCGTGGTTGTACAGGCGCTATTGTTGGTTATCAACCGTTTGGTGGATTTAATATGTCTGGAACAGACTCCAAAGCAGGTGGGCCAGATTATTTACTTCTTCATATGCAAGCAAAAACAAGCTCAGAAATGCTTTAAGAGCTAGCTTTATAATAACATTGCATAAACCAACCAATTGTCGATAATGCTATAGGCAACTGGTTGGTTAATTATAGTTAAAAAAGAGTTGCATTTATTAGTTTTAACAAGTATTATTTTATTAAATAGTAATTATATAATTACAAATTACTTAAGTTTTTTAAATAAAGGAGTTTTTTCAATGACAAAATTCCAGAGCGAAGAAGACGTGCTTGCAAACTATGATTCCTCAAAATATCAAACACCTGATGGCTATACAGCGGATATTGCTATTTTTACAATTGTCTCAGAAAAAAAAGAAGAAAAAGCACCGCCGAACATGACGCTAAAGATTATGCTCATCAAGCGTGCAGCAAAGGATGCTGAAGGAAATCCCAATATTGAAGGAGGCAAATGGGCACTTCCAGGAGGATTTATAGATGCCAGTCAAAAGGAAACAGCCTATATCGCTGCGAAAAGGGAGTTAAAAGAAGAAACAAATGTAGAGGGTCTACATATACAGCATTTTGGTGTATACGATGGAATTGATCGAGATCCTCGAGGTTGGATGATTTCAAATGCTTTTTATGCCATTGTTCCAGAAACATTTATTGAGCAACGACAGGCAAGTGATGATGCCGCTGAGGTGGAGCTATTTGATATAGAGGAGGTATTTACCCTTCAACTAGCATTTGATCATCGTCAAATTATTATTGATGCTTTGGCATTTATTAAAAGAGATATGATACAAACAACAGTTGCTAAAAATTTTTTACCCCAGGAATTTACTTTGTCTGAATTACAGCGAGTGCTACTGACAGTCGGAGAGGATTCCCGAATTTCAAATGATTCCGTATTCTTTACAAAGGGACCCAAACTACCTTTTATCGAAAGGGTATTAGACGAAGAAGGGGAACCGAAGAAGACAAAACGTAATTCTTTCAGACCTTCACAACTATATAGATTTAATGACTTTGAAATTGTTGAGTCCATTTACCATTAGGAAAGATTCGTCTTTCCTGTTTATTTTAATGAATGTAATTTGTAATTTAAATATTACTAATTAATAAAATGGAGTGATGAAATGATGAAAAGGCGAGCATTAATTAATATTGATTACACAGTGGATTTTGTTGCAACAGATGGAGCTTTAACTTGTGGAGAGCCTGGACAGCTGCTTGAGCAGGCAAATGTTGACTTAACAACAGAATTTATCAGGAGTGGTGAATTTACTGTTTTTGCTATAGATGTTCATGAAGAAGGGGATATCTATCATCCAGAAACAAAGCTATTCCCACCACATAATATTCGAAATACAGAAGGTAGAGATTTATATGGTGCATTAAAACCATTATATGAAGAAAATAAAGAGCAAGATCACGTCTATTATATGGATAAAACGCGTTACTCTGCTTTTGCAGGAACAGATTTAGAATTGAAATTACGTGAAAGAGGGATTACTGAGCTTCATTTAATCGGCGTTTGTACAGATATCTGCGTTCTCCATACAGCAGTAGATGCTTATAATAAAGGGTTCGATATTGTCATTCATAAAAATGCTGTCGCCTCCTTTAATCAAGCAGGACATGAGTGGGCATTAGGACATTTTGAGCACACGCTTGGTGCCACTATTATTTGATAATCAGGGATGGAGGAAAATACATGAAATATGCAGACGATAGCTTCATGTTACACACGGATTTATATCAAATTAATATGGTTCAAACCTATTGGCAAGATGGTGTTCATCAACGTAAAGCTGTGTTTGAGCTATATTTTAGAAAGCTTCCATTTGGTAATGGTTATGCGGTATTTGCTGGCTTAAAAAAAATTACCGATTTTATCAATAACTTTAG
This sequence comes from Lysinibacillus sp. UBA6686, assembly GCF_002455205.1. Taxonomy (NCBI): domain Bacteria; kingdom Bacillati; phylum Bacillota; class Bacilli; order Caryophanales; family Bacillaceae; genus Lysinibacillus; species Lysinibacillus sp. UBA6686. The sequence continues at coordinate 80,729 of NZ_DKJS01000083.1, forward strand.
ATTCTCTCAAAGTGACATTCAATATTTACGAGAAGAGGGGAAGTATCCCGAAGATTTTCTTCAATATCTTCAGGAGCTTAAGTTTACAGGAAGCATTAAAGGGATGAGAGAAGGAGAACTCGTTTTTGCCAATGAGCCTATCCTAAGAATTGAAGCACCATTAGCAGAGGCCCAATTAATTGAAACCCCTTTGTTAAATATCGTGAACTACCAAACACTAATTGCAACAAAGGCTTCACGTATCAAACAAGTGACAGGTGAGGATGTCGTCATGGAGTTCGGCACTCGACGTGCACACGAATTTGATGCTGCTATTTGGGGTACCCGTGCAGCTTATATAGGTGGATTCTCTGCAACAAGTAATGTAAGAGCAGGGAAATTGTTCGGTATTCCCGTGTCAGGAACTCATGCCCATGCGATGATTCAAACCTATCGAGATGAATATACTGCATTTAAAAAATATGCAGCTGCACATAAAGATTGTGTTTTTTTAGTAGATACCTATGATACGTTACATTCAGGCGTTCCAAATGCAATTCGTGTAGCAAAGGAATTAGGAGATCAGATTAATTTTATTGGTATCCGTTTAGACAGTGGCGATTTAGCCTACCTTTCAAAAAGAGCAAGAAAAATGCTAGATGATGCTGGGTTTACAGACGCTAAAATTATGGCCTCGAATGATTTGGACGAATATACAATCATGCATTTAAAATCGCAAGGAGCGCGAATCGATGCTTGGGGAATTGGAACAAAGCTGATTACAGCCTACGATCAAGCTGCTCTAGGTGGAGTATACAAATTAGTTTCTATTGAAAATGAAAGTGAAGAAATGGTCGATACGATTAAAATTTCAGCAAATCCTGAAAAAGTGACTACTCCTGGGTGTAAGCGTGTTTACCGTATTGTTAATAATGAGAATGGTCATGCTGAGGGTGACTATATTGCCCTTGATGAGGAAAACATCCAACAAATAAAAAGATTAAAAATGTTCCACCCTGTTCATACGTATATAAGTAAATTTGTTACGAATTTTACAGCGATAGAGTTACATGAAAGCATTGTAGAAAAAGGGGAAGTTGTGTTTGAGGAACCTACTATTCAAGAAACACAAGCATATGCGAAGCGAAATTTAAAATTGTTATGGTGTGAGTACAAACGAACGATGAACCCAGAAGAATATCCAGTCGATCTAAGTCAAGCTTGCTGGGATAACAAGATGTCCAGCATTCGGGCAATAAAAGAAAAAATTTCGAAAACGATGAATACTAGATAGAAAACGATAGGGGGAAGATACGATGGCAAGGATAGGTATTTATGGTTCATCCTTTGATCCGATTACCAATGTTCATCTTTGGACGGCTAGTACAGTTGCACACCGCTGTAAATTAGATAAGGTTATTTTTTTACCTTGCTCAAACAAACGGAGGGATAAAACGATAAAAACAGAGGATACTCATCGCTGGAATATGCTACAGCTAGCGATTTCCAAGGATGATCGTTTTATTGCGGATTCATATGAAATGAATCAAGAAGGGTGGAATATTTACACATATGACACCATGAAGTATTTTAGAGAAAAGCACCCAGAGGATGAAGTTCATTTTATTATGGGCGCAGATTTACTAGTGGATATTGGTGCGGGATTATGGAAAAAGGGTGACGCATTAGTAGCAGAAAATAAATTTATTGTAATGGCAAGGCATGGAATTGATATGCTATCAACGATTAGTCGTTCTCCGATTTTAAGAAATAATGACGATGGAAGATTCCATCTTATAGATAAGGGATTAGCAATGGAAATTAGTTCTACCTATATTCGTGAAGAATTTGCGATGGGTGGTGAGCCAAGGTATCTCTTGCCAAGTTCGTGTTACGATTATATTAAAGAGCATCATCTTTATCATAAATAAATAAGTGTGGTTAAGTGCCACACTTATTTTAATTTTGAAAAGATGGTGAATTTTATCATATATGTTCTCTCGTAAGCTATAATAAAAATAGCAATGAAATATAATTTTTTTGCTGTCAATCAATATAGTGATTAATGTTAGAAAGGAATTCATGGATGTGCAACTTACATTAACATTTCTTATTTTAGGAGCAACAATTTTCGCATTTGTGACCAATAAAATACGAGCAGATCTTGTAGCGATTGTGTCACTATTGGCTTTTGTCATTACGGATATTTTAACACCAGCGGAGGCATTATCTGGTTTTTCAAACTCTGTAGTTTTAATGATTGCAGGGCTATTTGTCGTGGGTGCAGGAATTTTACGTACCGGTCTTGCAGGGATGGCAGGACAGTTATTGCTCAAATGGTCTGGCAATAGTGAGCTGAAATTATTTGTATTACTGCTCATTATTGTAGGATCAGTTGGTGCCTTTATGAGTAATACAGGTACTGTAGCATTAATGATGCCAATAGTTGTAAGTATAGCGATTAGTATGAAAGTCAGCCCTTCAAAGTTTCTACTACCACTTTCATACGTAGCAAGTCTTTCTGGTCTTATGACACTAATTGCATCACCGACCAATTTAATTGTTAGTCAGTTATTAGTGGATAGAGGCTATAACAAACTTGGCTTTTTTGAAATAACACCTATTGGTATTGTTGGAATGATTGCAGGTATCACTTACTTAGTGCTTGTACGTAATATCCTATTACCTAAGGAACAAAATCGTACTCAGACAAATGAAGGCTATAAACTTTCACCGAAGAAAATCATTAAACAGTATGATTTAAATAATCGTCTATTTAAAATCTCTGTTCCAGAAGGATCTCCTATAATTGAAACATCATTAGCAGAATTAAAACTACCAGCTAAGTATATGCTCTGTATGATGAAAATTCATCGTAAATCACAGGAGGGTATTAATTTACTACCGATGACTTATCAAGAAATGGCAGGACCAACAAGTGTCATTCATGCTAAGGATGAGCTATATGTTCAAGGAGAAGAAGAGGATATCAGCCGTTTCGTTGAAGATTATCATCTTGAGATGCAAGGGTTAGTGGAAGGAGAGGCCGATGAATTGGTATCTAAGCATCTCGGTATTGCAGAGGTATTGCTCACACCAAATTCAAGCTTTATCAATGAAACGGTTAGCTCTCTTGGCTTCAGAGAAAAATATAACCTAAACATTATTGGTATTAATCGAAAAGGTGGATATAAGCTTCAAGATATGATTTCGCACAAGTTAAAATTTGGAGATGCAATTTTAGTACAAGGCGCATGGGATGAAATTCTTTTGTTAGCAAGAGAGACTCAGGATGTCGTTGTTGTCGGCCAACCGAAGGAGCATGCAAGTGTAGCAGCAGCTACAGGTAAAGCTGGTCTTGCGGGTATTATTATGCTATTCATGATTATTTTAATGGCATTCGAAATTTTCCCAGCTGTTATTTCTGTAATGATTGGTGCAGTTCTGATGTTATTAACCGGTTGTTTAAGAAATATGGAAGATGCCTATAGCAATATGAATTTTGAAAGCATTGTGTTAGTGGCTGCAATGCTACCAATGGCGACAGCATTAGAAAAAACAGGTGGTATGGCTATTTTATCTGATGGCATCATCAATGCCCTCGGCGATTTTGGACCCTATGGAGTGCTCATCGGTGTTTATATTTTGACAGCAGTTTTTGGTCAATTTATTAGTAATACGGCAACTGCTGTATTGTTTGCACCTATTGCCATGAGTGCTGCGATTGCAATGGATGTTAGCCCAACAACGTTTATGATAGCAGTAGCAGTAGCGGCAAGTATGGCCTTTGCTACACCGATTGCATCGCCTACCAATGCGCTGGTAATGACAGCGGGAGGCTACAAATTTATGGATTTTGTAAGGATAGGAATTCCATTACAGATTGTTATGTTTATTGTAATGATGATAGCCATTCCGTTCTTTTTCCCATTTTAAAAACTCGGTTTTTATTACCGAGTTTTTTTGTTCGTTCTTCCTTCCTAAAAAAACTATTAATTTTTTATCAAGAAATATGATAAAATTATATTTTAGTTAGCGGTATTATATTAAAATAATCGTGTAAAACCAAAAATAAGTATGTAGTTATTAATATAGGAAGTTTTTCTGCTCTAATAAAAAAGTTAAATTTTTTTCTGCAAAAGTGTTGACCTTTTAAAAAAAGGAGTGTAGTATTATACAAGTCGCCACGGTGACACGCTAAAATAAAGCAAAACATGAACCTTGAAAACTGAACAAGCAAAACGTAATCAATATAGTTTTTAGTAGCTAGCTTTCGCTAGTGAACGAAACAAAAATT
>NZ_DKJS01000073.1:0-269 GCF_002455205.1 Lysinibacillus sp. UBA6686
CTACACTCCAATCAACCATTGTCATAGTATTTTGATTGGCATTTCACATAAATGTATAGTGATAAATTGAAGTCTTAGCCATCACTATTTTGTGCAAAAATGGAGCTTTGATAACATTTTTCTATGTGAATGCAGAGTGACAGTAATAAGTGGCTTTATGTAAAGTTACAAATTAGTTTTATGCATAAAATGAAAGTTGAAAGCTATAGAATTGCACCACTTTTCTATCCATTTAATGATGGATAGTAATATGCTTTTACTTTACTTTT
>NZ_DKJS01000073.1:498-104123 GCF_002455205.1 Lysinibacillus sp. UBA6686
AGTTTTTCAACACTATGAACCCGTAATGATTCATTACGGGTTCGTCACATTTGAGGGTCTAATAAAATAATTAGATTCCTATTTCTCGCATTTTTGCTGTCACTTTATTCGTTCTATCATCCATATTTGTGTTAGTGAACTTTTCTAGGTGCATCTCACTCACAATCATTCCATCACGCATAAACAGGATTCGCTCTGTTCTAGCAGCAACCTTTGGGTCATGCGTCACAAGCATAACAGCAGTTCCTTCTGCATTTATTTCAGAAATAATGTTCATGATTTCCTGTGCAGATTTGGAGTTAAGAGCCCCTGTTGGTTCATCACCGAAGATGATGGTTGGATTACTCATTAGCGCACGGCATATGCCTGCTCTTTGAAGCTGCCCGCCTGAAACCTGTGTAATATCACGTTTTTCCAATTCTGCAATTCCAACTCTTGTCATTATAGCTTTAGCTTGTTTGATAATATCCTCACCGTTTTTTCGATTATCTCGCATGGAAGGTAGAATAATATTATCTAGAATATTTAAATTTTTGAGCAAAGTTGGCTGCTGAAAAATAAAACCCATTTTTGTTCTACGTATGTCAGCAAGCTCCTTGTCATTAAATACTGATAAATCACTGCCATTAAAGGTAACCTTCCCGCTATCAATATAATCCATACCGCTTAGTGCATACAACAATGTTGATTTTCCTGACCCTGATGGTCCCATGATTGAAACGAATTCACCCTCATTTATGTCAACAGAAACATCCTTAAGAACAGGATGTCTTTCATTCCCGACACTAAAAGATTTCATGATCTTTTCAGCAATAATAATCTTCTGCATAGTCTACTCCTTTATATTATCAGTTATTTTTATCTGACCTGCGCTAGCTGTACTGATAACCGTTGCTACTAGGACAGTACACCCCATCACCAATGGACATAATACATAGGCAGAAAGTGGATTGACAACGAATGTAAACGATGATGCTCCAAATGAAGCAATGACTGCACTTGCAAGTAGCTCACCAAGCGTATTAGCTAAAAGTGTTCCTAGGACAATACCTACAATGAGAACAAATAATGAACGGGCCACATATTGGATGGTTATATCCGTATTTGTAAAGCCCAAAGACTTCATAATAGCGATCGAGTATCTGTCTTTTGCAATCAGCATTTTCATAAATAAGAATGTCACTAAGATCGATAAAATTAAGGCTATGATAACTGACAAAGAGGACGCCTTTCCAATAGAGCCTATTGTTGAACCAAACGTCTGTTTAATATAATCGTCAATGCCCGAAATCTTTGCAAATTGAAAGCTTTCTGTATACTCAGAGATTTTCGCATCAATCAATGTTTTATCATTAAGCTCAATATAAATAACACTCCACATCGTATCTGCCTGTATGTTAGTGAAAGCCGCCTTTGCGGTTTTACCACCGTTCGTAATATCTGAATAGGTTCCAGATACGTTGAGGTTTCTCTCCTTCCCATCGACTAACAGTGTCATGTGATCTCCAACTTTTTTTCCTAATTCCTCAGCGTTCATGACTGACAGCGCAATTTCATCTTGTGAAACAGGTGCCTTCCCTTCTGCATACCTAAGCGGGAAAATCGAGTGGTCACCAAGCTCAATTTTTATACTTTCCTCAGAGCCATTGGTTGTCTTCACATTGAAAGTTTTGGTCGAAAGCACAGCATATGTAGAAATTGCGCTGTCCTCGGCCAATGCTGCTACAATTTCCGCAGCTTTTTTCGGAATATTGTCTGTCTGCTGAATATCAATACGCAAATCACTGCTCCCTACTCCCATATAGGTGATGAAGCTTTTAGAGGAAATCGTATTGTATAGATTTTGTGGAACGATGATGATGAATGTTGACATTATAAGTACCGCAAGCATAGTCATGTAAAGACTTTTTCTAGAAAGCACATCCTTTATCCCTAAAAATAGATTCGTATTTAGTAGTCTATTTTTGCTCAGATAAAAGCCCTTTGCGCCAGAGGATTTTCCATGTGAAAAACCAAAACGTAGAGCCTCCACTGCAGAGATTTTTCGAAAACGTCTCAGTACATAACTCACATAGGCTATCATTACAAAAAACACAAGAAATACGCCAATTACTCCAACTAATAAAGCCAAAAATCTATTTTCATTCACTCCCATATAAAGCCTTATGTTTTCAAGAAGCATACCCTTGAAAATAAAGGTCAGAGCAAATCCAAGTAAACAACCAACTGCTGCAATCACTGCGTATTTTGCGAGATAAATCTTTTTAATATCTGAAGCACGTAGCCCTATGGCTTTCATAACGCCTATTTCTCGGTAATCATCCTCAATTTTTGCAAGAAGCGTAAATCGTATACACATAAATGTGATGGTTACGACAAGAACACTTATTAGAAGTATGACTGCTATCATTAGACCATCAGAAATGGCATTCAACATTTTGAAAAGTGGATATGTAATTGTTGGACCATTTGCTTCAAGCCCTGCGGAAGTGTATGCCGTTTCAAAGGTGCCTATCTCAGACATATCCTTTAATCTAAACTCAATTAAATATTCTGTACTTCCGAAACTCTTAATTGCTGTATAATCATGCTCACTCACCAAAAACCTCTTTGATGAGGCCAGTAACGAATTCATCTGTGAATCACGAAGAAATCCTGCAACGATGAATTTCTTCTTATTGTCTAGAACAATCGTATCCCCAATGTTTGCCGTTCCATCCTTCATATAGCCTACTGGCACATATATCTCTCCATCTGCAACCTTTATCACCTGTCCGTCAAGATCCAGGAGATAATCAAATTTTTCACTTTGGGTCGTGAAGCCATTGTCCTGAACATTGCCTACAAGCGATTTTCCGTCAATAACGATATGTGCTCCATCTACATTAAGAAATTCAAGCACCTGAAATTCTTCGACATTGCTATTATTGTTAGCGAAGTTCTCCAATCGATCAGAATTAATATCGCCTGAATGCATTTGCAGGAAATGCGGCGTTTTCGATTGCTTCATAAGCGTATCTATCGCACCTGAAAGATTCACCATTAATATGGCTGAAAGGGAAACAAGCAATGCCGCAGCAGTCACAAATATGATTGTAGTCAATGATATTAACTTGCTTTTTGCCATATCATTACGGATAATTCTGTAATACATATGTCACCTCTTTTATTTGATTTACAGAAGAATGCCCTGCGCAAAAGAAACTATTATTCACTGTTTTCATTTCCATTGGCAAACATCCTCATCATATACATGAGACTTCCATTTTCAACACCCAGCAGTCTTTCTACATTGAATACTAACGCCACTATTCGTGAAGTGCGTTCTTCATCTGTTAAATGAACCATATCATCATCAAAAACCGTATTCGTATAGGCCACTATCATTTCCATGCATTCGTACGGATATTGTGTGTTAAATAATCCCTGCTCAATGCCTTCACGAATGATATCCGCCAGAATAGATGGCACATTGTTGAGAATGATTTTTTGAATTTTTTGGTGCATCAACGCATTCTGAGGTTTGTGTATATGCTCCATGATTTCCTTACCGTTTCCCCCGCTAATATTCAAAGCCATTACAACTCGAATCATTCGCTCATTAACTGGAATACTTTTATTGGCGCCAATTTCTTTTGCCGCCTCTAAAATCGTGTCTGTCATTCGATCAATTAATGCGTCCATAATATCCTCTTTTGACTTAAAGTGATAATACAGTGTTCCTCGTGCAATTCCGACCTTCTCAAGAATATCGTTTGTACTAGTACCATCAAAGCCCTTCTGGTTAAATAGCTCCTCTGCTGCATCAAGAATTTCATTTCTACGTTCTTGTGCTTTTTTTATCGTTCTCATGAAATAACCCCTTTCAATAGACCGACTGTCTGTCTATTTAATTTCATAGTAGCATACAACTGATTTCATTGGCAATATCTTCTTTAGAGAAATTAGAAAACAATTTTTAAAAAGGCGTTTCATTGCATTTAGACAATAAAAAAATCTGTAAGCTCTCAGCGTGTAACCCGTGAAAACAAACAGATTTTAACTTTATAGACAGCGCTTACATTCAAGCTTTCAAAAAAACACCTTATTTTTATCAATCATTTCCAATATCAATATGTTGTTTAAAAACAGTAATTTGATTGCGACCATTGCGTTTTGAGGCATAGAGGGCGGAATCAGCCTGATGAATAAGCTCATCGACTTTTGTTACCTGTCCCTTGTTATTTGTGCTCACACCAATACTAAACGCTAAATGAATCGCTTCATCTTTTATGACTAAAGATAAAGATGCTAATTTTTTATAGAGATTTTCCGCCAATGTTTGGGCAGATTCCCCAACCTTTATTTGACTAAGAACAATAAACTCATCTCCTCCAAAACGTGCAACGATTGATTCAAAGGGTTGGAAAAATTCCTTTAATGTAGTAGCTGTAATCGTTAATGCATCATCACCAAACAAATGACCATTCCTATCATTAATGGCTTTAAAATGATCTAGATCAACCATCATTAATGCTAATTGCTGTTTTTTAGTTGCAGCTTTCTGCACCATCTTTTCTGCGTTCTCATCAAAATAACGTCGATTATAGATATTCGTTAATGGGTCAATATAAGAGGATTTTTCTAGTTGCTTTTTCTCGTCATTATACTCCATTTCAAATAACACATGTGTATAATTTTCCCGTTGAATTTCTAGCAAAATATTAATATATTCCTTCTGAATCGCACACAATATTACCTTATTCCCCTGTTCCTCAATTAGCTTCACTAAAGAATCGTAAATGGATTGTAGCAAAGCAAGATCATTATTTTGGAGGGCATAGTGCTTTGATTTTTGATATAAATCGATGGCCTCTCCAATACGACCCTGTTTTTCATAAAGTAAAGCATTGGCATTCATAATCTCCAACTGAACTTTGGAATACGGAGGTTTCTGAATAGTCGCGAGTAGCTCTTGTAAGACTTCATGTGCTTTTTCAAATTCTTCTAGCCAAATTTGCGCAACGGCTAAGTTTATTTTAGGATGGATAATTCCTGTATATGGATTATCATGCTTTGTCTCAAAAGCATTTGCATAATATAAACTCTTTAATGCGAATTCTTTTGCTGTTTGATAGCTTCCTAAGGCAATTTCTAAATCACTTAGATTATTATAAATTTTTCCCATGCTTTCTACATGTTGAATGCGTTCAGCAATTTTAAGTCCCTTTAGCATAAGCTCCTCAGATTTTTTTAAATGACCAAATGTTCCCCAATAAATGGCCGCTAAAATATAATAGTGAATTACATCAATGTCATTGCCGTATTGAAAGGTTAATTCACGATATTGCTCAAGCACACTGATGGAAATCTGCAAATCACCTGTTTGAAAATAGCTGGCACAGCGATACCGTAATAAAAGGATTGCTTTATCATACATCTCTATCATAATAGCACTTTCGATTGCGGCACTACTTAATTCGATATATTCTAAAAAGCGATTCGCATTATATAATTCATTTAGCGAAATCCATAGTTCTTCAAACTCCTGTGTATTCATACCGCCCCTCCTCATTTTAACCCCTTACACCTTTAATACTACCCCGCTTAATAAAATATTACAATTCTTTGGACTCATTTATTTTCAAATTAATGAGTAATTTAACCCAAATAAAAATCAAACTGAATATATCCTCCTAAAAATTATTTAACCTAAATAAAATCCTTTGAGCCTACTAATGATATCAGTACACAAAACTATAATTTTCTGCCAATAAAAAAACAAGCCTCGTTTTAGAGACTTGCTACGATTCCTGTAAACCTAATATTGCCTTTAATTGCTCCGATCTTTTCTGATTAAGATGGATAGTACCAGATTCCACTTTTTGAAGATAAAGTGTTTGGCCATAGCTGAACCAAACATCAACTCTTACTCCCTCTAGCATAAAAGAATACGCTGGAGGATGATTCATCTTTTTATAATTATCTGGCGGCTGCCAATCTGTTTGCTGGAAAAATTGAATGATTTCCTGTTCATTTTGAATAGTAAGCTTCTTCGTTACAGTAGGCTCAATCCATTCAATACTGTTTAAAAAGCCATTTGTAACCTCTACACCATTTTCTTCGTATGACATACTTCCTGGTGATTCTAATGAAATGTAATCTCCTACCTTAACAGGAGAATCATCCAAGATTGGATACCATGTTGCATTATTATATTTCTTCATAATTTGTTCCTCCGACAGCTTTGTCAGATCCTCAGGAATGGCACCCTCCACAAATAAAAAAGCATTATCCTCTATTTTAATGACTGTTCCTACGTAAATAGAGCCTTGTGAGTGTGTATGATTGACGATGCCCATTTTTTCCTGAAACGCTATTGATTGTTCAGCAAAATGGGTTTGAAAATAACGAAGGGCGTCCCTTGCAGCGATTTGATCGGCTGCTCTAGCTAAGGTTGGATATTTTTTTTCATAAAATGCATTCATCTCTTTTCTCGCTGCATAAAACGGTATCATGGGCTCAATATACGTCTTAAAATATTGTTTTATCCCTAGCCCCTGAAAAAGCTCCACATATTGAGGAGAATCTTGTAGCATGACAAGCTCGTCATAGCGTACCTTTTTTTCCGCCTCTAACTCTTCCTTAGTAGATGTTATGCCTAATGATTTTGCAAAATAATAATAGGCAACTAGCTGCTCATATTTTTGATAGGCCTCTCTCTTAGAAAATTCCTCACCTTGTTCTGGCCACATCAAATATACAACATGTTCAAAGTGCTCAAACTGCTTCTCGTTAAACATCTGTGTTGCCTGCTGCGTATCCTTATTTAACAGCTGCACCATCACAAATCCTGCTAAGCATAAAGTCACAACTGAAGTTAATAGTGCGAAACGAATGGGCTTTTTTTGTTTGGTAGGCTGCTGTCTTAGGATGCGTTTTTTGATACGCTCCTTACTCGTTGACATTTCACCGGCTACCTTTACTAATTCCTTTTGCCATTCATTCATGCCCAAGCACCTCCCATTCTTCCTGCTTTAAATGTGGCTTCAGGGCTTCCCTTGCCCTTTTCAGCCTTGTTTTCACAGTATTTTCTACAATCCCTAGAACCTGTGCTATTTCAGCAATCTTCATTTCTTCATAATAGTACAGAATGATGGGCTCTCTATAGGATAACGGTAGTTTTAAGATAGCTGCCCCTATATGTGATCTTTCCTCCGCTTCAATCAGCTCATCGCGCTGTTTTTTTGCCTGCACTGGAAGAATCTTTTCCTGAAAAATTAGTTTTTTATAATGCCAGCTTTTTAAATAATCCTTACTTTTATTAATGGTTAATGTGGATAAATATGCTCGAAGCTGCCCACGCTCCTCATAGTCATGCTGTGAAAATTTGATAAAGGTCTCCTGTACAATGTCCTCTGCAACATGCCTATTTTTCACGTAGAAATAGGCGAGACGAAGTAAATGCTCTGCATGTTCATCGATTATTTTTTCAAGTATGCCGTTCACCTCCCCCTCTTACACTATAAACGACTGCCAATTAATGACCGTTTCACTTTCTTATTAATATTTTCTTGACCTTGGAGTGCACTCCAATGTTAGGATAAATTCAGGAGGTAGTTAGATGAAAATTAAACAATTTGCTGAGAAATATCAATTAACAACCGATACAGTGCGCTACTACGAGAAGGAAGGGCTACTGTATCCACATAAACTAGACAATGGCTATCGTGTGTATGATGATACTTGTGAAAATACGATTAAATTAATCCTAGTATTAAGACAGCTTGGCTTTACATTACAAGAAATCAAGCAATTACTCATGCTTGAACAAAAGCCTGTTTCTGAATCTTGCAATCAAGAAACCGTACAGTTATTCTCTACAAAAATCGCTCATATTGAACAGCAATTATTGTTTTATCAGCAAGCACTCCAATCCTTACAGCTTGCGAAGACCTTGATGGCTGATGGAAAGTATGCAGAAAATCAAGTGGTAATCGCCTCGCTCATTGAAGATTTGTATAAAAAATTACAGGAAGGTCGTGGTCATTATGAAACTACGTAGAATCATTTCTCTTGAATATTTACTAGCATTTTTAATCAGTCTATTTTTCTATTGGCAGTTTGACTTTTCACTATTCTATTTTTTCTTATTTTTATTGCTTCCTGATCTTAGTATGCTCGGCTATACTGTCAACACTAAAGTTGGGGCTTTATTTTACAATTTAGGTCATAGCTTAATATTGCCAACTATTCTAATGATGATTGGCTTTGGCATGATGTCTACACTACCTCTAATGGCATCGATTATTTGGCTAGCCCATATCTTTTTAGATCGTGCGCTTGGCTATGGCTTAAAATATGATGAAGGCTTTAAGAAAACACATTTACAGCAAATAGCTTAAAATCAATTTCACCTTGGCATAATTGAAGCTGCCGCTTTGCTTTCCAAACAAAAAACATTTGCTGAAAGAAAATAAAAAATCCACTTTAAAAAACGTGGATTTTTTAGCCTTTTTGACAGTACATGTAAACCTTTTTAAGATTAGCATGGTAAAATTCCCCTAGCGATACTATTGTATGGATATTCATATGCTGCACTTGCATGAAAATGGATAAAAAGCGACAAGATTGTAGCATCGCTAAATACCTAGGAAAGCTATTTTTTCTTCTGGATATCGCATGGTAAATATATCCCCCACCTAAACAATTTAATTTTTTGGAACCTCGGCTTTGCAAACATCGTAAAAACACTATCACTAGGATGTAAAGCATTCACAATCCTCCCAAGCGATTTTTACCTTTTACATTAAAATAAAAATCCACTCTATAACAGAATGGATTTTCAAAATTTATTAAATAAATCGCTTAAACAGCGTTTCATATAAGGCTACAATTAATATGCCACCCAATACAGGCAGGAGAGAGCTAAAGCTGAAATAAAACCCCTCCTCATTGAAGTCACCAAAGAAATGAAATTGCAGCCATGACACATCATATGTTTCACCTACACCATATAAAAAAACTGTGCTAAATAAGAACAATGCGAGACATTTTATACACTCATTGCGCTTCATACCTTTCACCTCATTTATTGATGGTCATTTGATTGGCATAGGCGACTAAGTCTTCTTTTGTTAGCTCTGGATTTTCTCTAATGATATTGTATTGGTAGCCATTTTCCTGCCAGCTAATCGTTAAAAATTCGCCTAACTCCATGTAGGTACCTTGCTGCCCACGCACCTCAATCGGTTTCTCATCTTGAATGCCACCAAACTCCGTATAACTTTCTGTCATTTTAAACACTGAAACTGAGAAAGCAGGCTGTTCATCTTTCTGATAATCAAATGAAAACTCTGGACGTTCCTCCACCTTCATATCCTGAATTGTCGTTAATGCAATACCATTTTCTTCTGGGATCATTAGAAATTCACCAAGCTGCTCTTTCACTACATCTAGTGTTACTGCCTCAGGTTCCTGTGTCGTTATTTCTTCTATTTCAACATCATCTGGAACATCCACTGTAAATTGCGTGTCATCGATTTTCGCATTAACATCAATTTTGGTATACTCCACAGTCAATTTACTTCCTGCACTATTTGTTACGGTTTTTAATGGTAGCCATGTTTTTTTATCAATCCATACTTCCATGTCACCAGTTAGTGTATCTTCCTTTTTTACTTTTGCTACCACTTTGTACGTATCTCTACCTGCAATTTTCTCTTCGCTGGCAATCTTCACATCATGTGTATCCTTCACCNNTTTCGCCTGATCTCTCGGTGATTGTAGACTGTCCAAGTCACCCTCTGTATATTTCATCTTCTGTGCTGTTTTTTCAACAACATCATACATCATAATTTCAGAACCGTTATTGATAGAAATGACATGTTCTCCATTTTCAGTTGTCATATCAATACGTCGTTTACCCTCCTTAGACCACTCCTTGACATGAGCTGTTCCACCTGCCTCGCCCAAATCCATTGTAAATTCGCCGTAAAAAGTAAGTGGTTCTTTCGTTTCCTGTAACGCTTGATCAATAATTTCCTGTGGTGAATACGATGCCTCCGTATTACAACCTACTAAGCTAAATGTTAGTGCGGCAACTAAACCTGCTGCACGTAAAGTTTTTTTCCAATTCATCATCAATTCTCTCCTTTAAATGGCGGAATCCAGCATAGTACAGCTGTTCCAAAGCCTTCTTTTGATACAAGCTCAATTGTTCCACCGTGTTTTTCTATGATTTGTTTCGCAATATTTAAGCCAAGCCCTGTACCACGGTCTCCTGCCTTTGTTCGTGCCGTATCTGCCTGGTACATTGGCTCAAATAATTTCTCAATCTCCTCTTTATTAATCCCTTGACCGCTATTTTGTACAATCACATAGCACCCTTCCTGCTTTGTTAGGACAGATTTTACAAAATCAAAGCACCATGTAGGACACTTCTCAGCATTTACGGCTGCTAAACCTATTGTGGTCCCTACTTTCCCATAGCGCCAGGCATTACTCATTAAATTATCGATTACCCGCTGAAGCTGCTTAGGATGCACAGCATATTGACCATCTACTTGACAATGAACATCAAGCGTAAAGCCCTGATCCTCACAAAGTGGTTCGTAATCTGACAAGACCATCTCAAAAAACTCTGCCCCATCAACCGTCACTAGTTCTAAATCATAGCTTGAAGATTGAAGTAATGTATACATCATCAAATCCTCCAACATATGCTTCATCATGTCAGCCTTTGTTAAAATAATCTCTCGATATTCATACTGCTGCTTTTCTGATAGGGTTTTATTTTGCAAAGACTCTGCATATGCCTGAATGGAGGTAAGTGGTGTTTTTAAATCATGTGAAATACTAGCTATCATAAGCTCCTTCTGCTGTTGTTCAGTTTTTAAGTGAGTGCGTGCCCGTTCAATTTCGTTCTGCATCGTAAGAAAGGCTTGCGCAAGTTCACCGATTTCATCTTTTCTAATCCCTAAGTCTGATGTCACCTGCTCTCCCTTAGCAAAGGCACGCATTTGTCTCATTAGTTCTTTTAGCGGACGATTTAATTTTTGATGCAGTAGCAACATAGCTGCCACGTATATTAGAAGAAACAGTACTATTGAGCCAGCTAGGACAAACCAAGAGCGATTCTGTACACCTTGTACCCAGTCCGTTCTTACTAAATGAATTTCATAAATACCGAGCAGTTCTCCTTTTTGATAAACAGGTTCTTTATACGTAAAGGCGTTATACTTTTGTTTTAATTCGTATAAATCTTTAAACATTTGTTCTTTTGCAGCAAATCCCGAAGTTATTGGATTTGAGGAATACAAAACAATGCCTGTTTTCGAGTAAAGTGTTATCGCAAGCTGATCATTTGTTAATGCTGCTACATCTTTCATATCAGCATTTTTTTTATAGTACTTCGAGTTATTGAGCACAGATTTAATATGATTCAACTCTGTCCACTTTTCAAAATACTCAGTAAAGTTTTTATCTTGATAATAGCCGTTAATCCATACATAAAGGCTATATGCACCTGTGACTGGTAAAATCATTACGAGGAAGAAGGTAATGAGTAGCCAAGTTTTAATTTTCATAATGGTTCACCAATAAAGCGATACCCCTTACCCCATACTGTTTGAATATAATGAGGCGTTTTTACTGGATCTTTAAGCTTTTCACGCAATTCCTTAACATGGACCGTCACAGTATGCGTCTCATCTACACTCGCTTGTTGCCAAATATGCTGATAAAGTTCCTCCTTTGAAAAGGTTTGACCTGGATTTTTGGCAAGCAGCTTGAGCAGGGCAAACTCCTTTTGTGTCAATGTCAATTCCTCATTATGGAGACACGCTGTTTCTGTTTGCCAATCAATTTTCAAACCATGAGAAAAGGTATTTATATCCTCCACTACCTCTTTTTTGTTATAACGTTTCCAGCGACGTAGATGTGAGGCAACCCGTGCTTTTAATTCCTCTAAGCTAAAGGGCTTTGCAATATAATCATCAGCTCCCTGCAAGCCTTCCACCTTATCTGCCTCTTCGTTACGCGCACTCATCATTAAAATAGGCACTTCGCTTTCCCAGCGAATATTTTGGCACACCGTAAGCCCATCCATTTCAGGTAACATCCAGTCAACGAGCACTAAATCGAATGAATCACTTTGAAAATCAGCAATTCCCTCAAGCCCTGTAGTTGCCCAAGTAATTTGATAGCCCTCCTGCTCAAGCGTATCCTTTACAATACGTCCAATCGCCGTATCATCCTCAATTAGTAATAGCTTTTCTCTCATCTGTTTTCCTCCTGTAATAACCTTACTATGTAAATGGCTTAACTTTTTAAACTTTATACTTTCTTTATAATTACCATAAATCGATTTTCACGTTTCCACAAGGGTACAATACTTTAGCTTTCTATCCGTCAGTTTCATCTCTCTATCCATCAATTTGAAGTTTCTATCCGTCACTTTAATGGTTCTATCCATCCAATCAAAACAAAAAAAGAATGCACCCAAATTGTGCATTCTCTCATTCTTATTAGAAAAATAAACTTAAGATAAAGTAAATAGCTCCAGCCATCACCGCAGAAATCGGCATTGTGATGACCCATGTTGTCACGATTTTACGTGCCATGCCCCATTTTACACCCTTTACACGATGTGCTGTTCCAACTCCCATGATAGATGAAGAAATCACATGTGTTGTTGATACGGGTAAATGAATTAATGTCGCCCCAAAGATAATCGATGCAGAAGCTAAATCTGCTGCCACACCATTCACTGGACGAATTTTCATAATCTTTCCACCAACTGTTTTGATGATTTTATAACCACCTACAGAAGTACCAAGACCCATTGCACATGCCGCTGCGAAACGTACCCAGAAAGGAATATCATCGCCCTGATGCAAACCACCCGCAATTAAAGCGAGCGTAATAATTCCCATCGCCTTTTGGGCATCGTTTGTACCATGTGTAAATGATTGTAGAGCGGCAGTACCAATTTGCATTGTTCGAAAACCTTTATTCGTGCGATATAGATTCATATCCTTAAAGAGTACTTTTAATAAGGTCATCATCAAGAAACCTGCTGCAAACGCAAGCAATGGTGAAAAAATAAGTGCTTGAATAATTTTAATAAAGCCTGCATAGTTCAAAACATCAAATCCTGCTGCAGCAATCGCTGCTCCTGCAACAGATCCAATTAATGTATGAGAAGAACTCGATGGAATGCCAAAATACCATGTTAGCAAATTCCACGTAATAGCAGATAATAAGGCTGCTAAAATCACAACAGAGCCAGTAATATCACCATCATAGGCATTTAAGCTAAACGGGTCCACAATATCTTTTGTGAGTGCTTTGGCAACCCCAACAAAAGTAATTGCTCCAACGAAGTTCATTACCGCAGCCATATATACTGCTGTCCGCGGCTTTAAAGCCCTTGTTGATACAGAAGTTGCAATCGCGTTGGCTGTATCATGGAAGCCGTTAATAAAATCGAACACAAGTGCGAATAAAACGACTAATATTGTTATTAGTAATATTGTATCCATTTCCTACACTCCATCTTACGCGTTGCGCATAATTATTGTCTCAATTGTGTTTGCTACTGTTTGACAGCTATCTGCTATATCTTCAAATTGCTCATAGATATCTTTAAACACGATGATACGCATTGGATCTTTTTCTTGAATAAATAATTGCTTCATGGAAGAACGGAAAATTTCATCGCATTCACGCTCATAGTCCTTAATTTGAATAGCATGTTTACGCATTTCAACAAGTTTCTTACTATTTAAAAGCTCCATCGCTTGTACCATTTCATCTGTACTTTTTGCAATATATGTGAGGAATTGACGCATCGGCTCTGTTACTTCTGTTAAATTATACATATTAAAATGAGCAATACAGCCCTCCATGCCATCTATTACATCATCCAATTTATTAGCAAGTGCTAAAATGTCTTCACGTTCAATAGGTGTCATAAATGATTTATTTAGCATCACAATAAGCTCATGAATTAATTTATCGCCACTTGTTTCATATTGCTTCATAGTATCTGCAATTTCTTTTAGCGCATCTATATCTTGAATACGTGCATTATGTGCAAAGTAAATACCTTCATTGATATTTTTTGAGATATTCAATAATGCCTTAAAAAATGGATCTTGCTTGTTTGAGTTGAACATGATGTTCCTCCTGTTGAATAAATTGTCGATTTCTGCAATCATCATAACAAAACTTTTACACAATTCTACATATTTTTAAACATAAACGAGTTGAATTTACAAAAATGTAATATTAAAATTGCCACAATTCATTTCAAGCTCTTTTCCAAGTTGAAAACGTTGGAAATCGAATAATAAAAATACCCGTTTTTTCTTTAAATATTACCGTTTTTTCTTTTATTTTTAGAAAAATACTTGAAAAAACTTTTTTTCTTTCTATTTTTCTGAGCAGTCAATTGTTAAGGAATTGTAAACGTTATTTACATAGAATTTTGAAATTTCATTGTTATTTCAAATAATTCAAAGTACTCTTATAAGTACAATACAAGAAGGATGTGAATCATACATATGGACATCGATTTACTGTCACTTGCCATATTATTAGTACTTGGCTTTATCGCATCCTTTTTAAATGCGATTGTTGGTGGGGGAGGATTAATTTCCTTGCCTGCATTTATGGCTGTTGGGCTGCCACCCAGTACTGCTATCGCTACAAACAAACTTGCCAATACAATCAGCAATGGCACAAGCATGTTAACTTTTTTACGAGCTGGCAAGGTAGACTTAAAAAAAATCGGAAAGATCATCCCTTTCATCTTCATCGGCTCTTTAATTGGAGCCTATACAGTACATCTTGTATCTCCTACCATTTTAAAGCCCTTAATGATTGTTATGCTCGTCCTTGTGACCACTTATACAATTTTCAAAAAAGATTGGGGACAGCAG
This sequence comes from Lysinibacillus sp. UBA6686, assembly GCF_002455205.1. Lineage (NCBI taxonomy): Bacteria > Bacillati > Bacillota > Bacilli > Caryophanales > Bacillaceae > Lysinibacillus > Lysinibacillus sp. UBA6686. The sequence goes on from NZ_DKJS01000073.1 coordinate 15,423, forward strand.
CCTGAGGAGAGAATATTAACAGCCACTAAAAAAATCGCTTTCATCGGTGCTTTTGCGGTCATTGGCTTTTATGATGGTTTCTTTGGACCTGGAACGGGTTCATTTTTTATTTTTATTTTATTAATGATGGGAAATGATTTCTTACAGGCTGCAGGCAATGCAAAAGCGTTTAATTTCATGTCAAATTTAGCAGCACTTATTATGTTTTTACTGTTAGGAGAAGTTAATTTTTTATACGGACTACCTGTTGGGTTTGTCATGATTTTTGGGGCCATCTTAGGTTCAAAATTTGCACTGAAACGCGGGACAAAAATGATGCGCTTTATTTTCATTATCATGACATGTACATTAATCCTTAAAAATGCTTGGGATTATTTTATTCAATAAAGTGATACGATTAAAGGTGTTTTAGAGGTAAAAATTAACATTCTATTTATATAGCAATTTTCCGTCAATTGACAAAATTAATTAGCGTGCTATAATTCTTTTGGGCTTCACCGCATTGAAGCGAAGAAGTAATTACTAGGAGGATTAGCATGTTTCGAATTGAAGCGAAGAGTAACCCTCGATTTATTGAGGCAGGCTTCATCATACTTTTCATTATCGCTATGATGGCATTTAGTATTGGGTATTTAAAAGCAACTCCCCATATCCCTATATTTTTGGTTATTTCACTTTTAATTGCCTATGGATTACTTAAAAAAGTTCCTTTTCACGAGCTTGAAGGCGGGATGATTGCGGGTGCAAGTGCAGGGCTAGGAGCTGTTTTCATCTTCTTCTTTATCGGTATTTTAATTTCAAGCTGGATGATGGGTGGCACTATTCCTACACTTATCTATTATGGCTTTTTAACCGTTTCACCTAGCTTTTTCTTTGCAATAGTCTTTTTAATTTGTAGCATTGTCGGCATATCTGTCGGAAGCTCATTAACAACCGTTGCCACAGTCGGCGTGGCATTTATGGGTATTGCTGGTGCAATGGACATCTCCTTAGCCATAACAGCTGGTGCAATTGTTTCAGGGGCTTTCTTTGGTGATAAAATGTCTCCCCTTTCAGATACAACTAATCTTGCCTCTGGTACAGTTGGCGTGGACCTTTTCGAGCATATTAAAAATATGGGCTGGACAACGATTCCTGCTTTCATTATTTCCATAGTTTTATATGCTATTTTATCCCCATCAGGTACAGACACATCATTTGATACAGTAGAGCAATTTAAACAAGGATTACTTGGAACAGGACTTATTCATTGGTATACACTATTGCCAATTGCTGTACTTATAATAATGACTTTTTATAAGGCGCCTGCACTAATTACGCTTGCAGTCGTTTCGATTCTCGGTGTAGGTCTTTCCTACATACAAGAACCAATTGCTCTTTCTACTATATTCAAAATGCTTTTTGAAGGCTATGTCTCTCAAACTGGTAATAAAGAAGTAGACGCATTGCTGACACGAGGTGGTATGAGCAGTATGCTATCAACTATTGCCTTAGTGTTACTAGCATTGACAATGGGCGGACTATTATTCACTTTAGGTATTATTCAAAGTATTCTAGCAAAGGTTGAGAACATCTTTAGAAGCGCTGGTTCCGTGATCACAGGTGCTGCCATTACAGGAGTAGGTATCAATACACTAATCGGTGAACAGTACCTTTCCATCTTATTGACAGGTGAGGCATTTAAAGCACAGTTTGCAAAGGTCGGGCTTGCACCCAAAAACCTTTCCCGTGTAATGGAGGATGCTGGTACAGTTGTCAATCCACTCGTCCCTTGGAGTGTTTGTGGCATATTCATTGCTAGTGTCCTTGATATATCTACAGTAACTTATCTCCCCTTCACCTTCTTCTGTTTACTAGGTCCTATTTTAACCATCATTTTTGGATGGAGTGGAAAAACATTAACAAAGCTTGAAAAATAAGATAGGTAGCTGATGCAAATTCATCAGCTACCTTTAAATTCTTTCATGATCTGTTCATAGGTATTGTTCTATAAAAGTTGAAATTCTGTGTTCAAGGGATTCTCTTATGATGAAACCACATAAGTCGTATCATTGTCCCCTGATGATAAAAATTCTTGTAATGCACCTTTGTTTTTATCTAAATCAATATCTAAAACTTCACCTACATTTACACGCTTATCTTCAAAAGAGCCTGCAATAGGAATGCGTAAAGTGTCCAAACCTTTAGATTCTCCTTTTACGATCCCTTTTCCAATTGTAAGAATTGTTTTATTTTCAACATTTGTATCGATGTAGGAATCTACAACGCCAAGTATTTTTGGTAAATTCATTAAGCTTGAAACACCGATTTGTTCTTTTACCTTAGTCAAAACTTCTTGCTGACGTTCCACCCGTCCAAAATCACTTAGACGATCGTGGCGGAATCGTACATAGCCTAAAAGCTCATTACCATGTAAAATTTGTTCTCCAGGCTTTAATGTCATGCCAATTCCATGAGACATTTCATATGGAATATCAACCTCAATCCCATCAGGTGCTAAAAGATCAATAATCTTAGGGAATCCCTTAAAATCCACTACAGCGTAGTAATTAACATCAAGATCAAAATTTTGCTTAATTGTTTTCCTTACAAGTTCAGGACCTCCAAAAGCAAAGGCAGCATTTATTTTATTCATTCCGTAATCTGGAATTTCGACATACGTATCCCGCATAATAGAAATAAGCTTAACATTATTGGTTGTTTGATCATAATGTGCAATCATTAATGTATCCGATCTACCATCCTCATCTCTTGCATCACTTCCTATTAATAGCACATTTATCTGACCAACTTGAACATCTGCACCTTCGAATGGGTCAAATGTCTTTCCGTCATATTTATAAGGACCATCGTCTGCCATTGCTAATCCACTATTGTATTGGTAAACCCAATAAACAATCCCTGCTGCGATTACTAATGCGAATGCTAAGAATAAATTTCTTAGCCATTTACGTCTCTTTTTACTTCTTCTCATAACTAAATCCACCTATCATTTATCTCTATATTATTTTTTTAGTAATGTCTTTGTAGTTAGTTGAACAGCTATTGCATCATCTAAATAACCAATTGGAAATAGATAATCTGGTAAAACATCTACAGGAATAATAAAATATAATAATGTACTTCCAATTATGGTAAGTTCAAAAAGTGTACCTTTCCCTGATAAGAATCTTTCATATAATTCTTTTAATTTGTTTATAAAAGGACCTACGCTTCCTACATTCTTAATTTTCTCATCAAAATCTTTAACAATCGTATTTTTCCCTTCCTCTGTTTGCGCAAATAGTCCATAGCTCTCTAGCTTCTGTTCAACCTGTGCCACCGAAAATTCATTATCATAAACATTAGAAGACTTAAGAAGAGCCTGTATTGCGTCAACAGATGTATGAATATCCGATTCAGATTTCTCCTGTCTTTGTTCAATGGGGTATCCAGCAGCTTCAAAAAGAGTAATTAAAGGAACTCCAAGGCAGTCAGCAAATTTTTCTAAATGCTGTGGGGTTGCGTTTCTCTTATTATTTATTATCCGTGAAATTGTAGCGGTATCAATACCAGTAAGTTCACTAAACTTTCGCATAGATAATGAACGTTCTTTCAAGAATTCTTTAAGCAATAAGCCAAGATTATTATTGTTTCTTGTCTCAGTCATTTCCAATTTACCTCCTTGCCTTTTCTACTGTGATTTTACAATATACCATTCTCAAGAAGTGTATTATTACGTTGACATTTTGTCAACACATTCGTTAAAAGAAAGCTAGAAATGCAATTATTAATAAAATCACACCGCTAATTATGGTTCCAAATTGCCCTACAGTAAATGTACCGACTCGAACATCAGCTACTTTACTTCCTAATTTGACCCCCATCCAAACCGTAATAAAACTTCCAAGAGCAGCAGTTATCGAAATGATAAGAGGAGAAAGACCCAGTAAACCGGCACCTACACCATTTGTTAATGCATTCGCCGATAAGGCAACACCGAGCAGTACAGATTCTCCCCAGCCAATCTCACCAGACTTTTTGAAATGGGCTTCCTCGGGATTTCTTAAAATATCTTGAACATTTTTAGGCTGCATTTCATTGTTACTATCCATTTCATTCTGTGGTTTTGCCAAAAGAATAATTCGAATTCCAATAATAAATAAAAGCAATGCACCTATGATAACAGGAAGCATACCTGGAAGAATGGTTGAGAGCCAAACGCCAAACGTAATGCCTCCCATACTCATAAGAAAACAAATAATCGCAATTAATAAATTTTTACCAAATGCAACATTTATTTTTCGAACCCCATAGGAAAGGCCTACACCTAAATTATCGATACTGGATGAAAAAGTAAAAGCCAAAATAATTAACCATTTCACTAAACCACATCCCTTATTTTTTTATATCATATTATTCACGTTGACAAATGTTGCTTAAATGTTGACAAAAAATCAACGATCATACAATGGAATAATCAATACTGTTCCAAAAAGGGGGTTCAACTTAGATATTCTGGTCACTAGCCAAACTTTGACACAGTCTAATCAATTGATGTTACAATTTTTTGTATTTCCATGTCTCCTCTTTATTCCAAAGTGGAATCAAAATTGCTATTTTCTAGAATTTCTATTCAATTAAGCTCTTTGTTATGCTCAAATAAAGGAGATGAAGTGAAATGATAACAAAATGGAATGCCAATTTATACGATCAAAAGCATGACTTTGTTTCAAAATTTGGAGAAAGCTTAGTGGACCTACTTAGACCACAGAAAAATGAAATGATTGTGGATATTGGTTGTGGGACAGGAGATTTAGCACGCGAAATTGCAACTCATGGTGCCATCGTTCAAGGAATTGATGCCTCTCAGGACATGATAATTGCAGCACAGCAAAAATATCCTAACATCCAGTTTCAAGCTGTGGATGCTACAACATTCTTTATTAAGAATCAATTTGATGCTGTCTTCTCAAACGCAGCCCTTCATTGGATGAAGCAGGCAGATCAAGTTATTGAAAATATTTATCATTCCCTAAAGCAAGGAGGCCGCTTTGTTGCTGAAATGGGTGGAGATGGTAATATCGCCTCTATAGTATGGGCACTCAAAAAAAGTATGGAGGAAATGCAACTACCATATCAGGAAGAATATTTCCCATGGTATTTCCCGACTTTAGAAGAATATCAATCTAAATTAGAGAAAGCCGGCTTTACCGTTGCTATGATTACATTATATGAGCGACCAACCCCTCTTCAGGGAGAGGACGGGCTTCGTAATTGGTTAGTGATGTTTAGTCAGAACATCCTTCAGCATTTAACGGAAAAAGAGAAAGAGCAAATCTATATAAAATGTGAGCAGCTATTAAAACCTAACTATTATCAGAACCAACAATGGGTTGCTGATTATTGTCGACTACGCTTTGTTGCGATCAAAAAGTAATAAAAAATTATAAAAGAACGTATATAATCCAATACGTTCTTTTATCTATTTAAAATACATTAATGAAGAATCGACCTTTTAGTGATGAGCTGAAGTAGTCTGTTGGTCGATAGGAAATTGAGGTACAAGATAAAATTCAAAAATCCTGCATCAAATGCTAATAAAATAACAGTTTGGCAGCTTCCTTCAGTATAATGCCCAGTATGTAATGGTATCTGTCACACCTATTAGGATTAAAATAACACCTGCCACATTTTGAATGACTTTCCCCATTTTCATGCTAAAATGCATAATGACGCGTTTTTCATAAAAGAAATGAATCAGTGCCATCATGATCAAAAGCGGCACAGAGGTTGCGACACCAAAAATTGCTGGTAGCACTAAGCCATACGAAGTTGAGGCAACCGTTGGCATTAGCCATACAAAGAAAAGTACGAACATTGTTGGGCAAAAGGCTAAGGAAAAACTAGCGCCCATTAGCAGTGAACCAATTTTCCCTTCTTTTAACACTGTTGGAATAAGTAAAGAAATTTGATTCAGAAATTTTAATTTAAAAATGCCAATAAGCACAAGGCCCGTTATTAGCATAATTGGACCAATTGCCCGGCGAAAAACTGGAAAATACATAGTCATTTTCGTTTCAAAGGATTGACCAAATATCCAAGCGAAAAAGCCCAAAAAACTAAACACAATAACCTTTCCTATTATAAAAAACACGATTTCCTGCCAATTACTTTTCATTTGAATAGTACGATTCCCATAAAAGGTGATAGCGCTCATATTACCTGTTAATTGACAAGGAGCTAAAGCACCTATTAAACCAAGTAAAATCGCAATTATAAATGGAGCATGCTCATAGGTATTTAAAAATTCTGTTATAGGATTGCTCATGATTTGGCTTATTTCTGACATCAAATTATACATTTATAAAACACCTACTATATTATTGATAAGAATGTTCATTTGCCCAAATATTTCTGGGATCTGAGCGTTTTTCGGCTTTGCCTGAGTGGTTCTACCTTGGACCTGAGCGTTTTTTGGGAACACCTGAGCGGTTCTCTCTTGGGACCGAGCGCTTTTCCGCTGTACCTGAGCGATTCTACCTTGGACCTGAGCGTTTTTCGGCTTTACCTGAGCGATTCTACCTTGGACCTGAGCGTTTTTCGGCTTTACCTGAGCGATTCTATCTTGGACCCGAGCATTTTTCGGCTTTACCTGAGCGGTTCTACCTTGGAACCGAGCCCTTTTTGGGAACACCTGAGCAGTTCTACCTTGGGACCGAGCGTTTTTCCACTATACCCACTATACCTGACTGCGGTTCTTCCCTGAACCCATGCACTTTTCAGGAACACCTGTCTCCTGGAACTGTATAATGCTTGATGACACCTGATAGGACCCTTCCTGAATTGTATACGGCTAGATGGAAGAAATTGTATTCCTATTTGTTTTATGCGGATTACATACCACCAGTATATATAGTAAATATGAATAATTGATGCAGATTCCTGTTTTTAACTGAGACACTTTAACCACAGTTTTATAACTAGTACTTCTAATCACAAACTAAATCAGCGTAAATTAGGTGACAAACTGCTAAAAAGCTGTCAATATCTGAAGATAAATATTTTGCTAGAAAGTAGCTATTGGACATAATATGAGAAAATTCTTGTATGGAATAGCTATGTAATAAATTCTGTTGATCCTCGATAACACTTCTTGGCAAAAAGGCAATGCCAAGTCCATGCTTTACAAAATTTTTAATAACTTCGGTTTGATTTATATGCATGCTTTTATAGCGTTTAAATTGTTGTAATACTTGCTGGATGTCTTGCCAATAAGGTGCATATTCATGTGTTAAAATCATTTCCTGCTGCAAAAGCGTAAGTGCATCTGCCTCTTTTTTTGCTATTGGAGCAATTAATTGAAGTGATTCCTGTGCGAGGAGGACAGTATGAAGCTCTCGAGTTGATGTTAGTTTTGATAAACCAATATCTACCTCCCCTGTATAAACCGCCTCTCCTATTTCATTTGACTTTAATAGCTCAATCGAAATTTGGATGAAAGGTTTCTGCTGTTGAAATGTTTGGATGATGGCAGGTAAAGTAGAATTGGCAATTTGAGGTGCAACCCCGATCGTTAAATGGGATGTATAACCATGCAAAAAGGATTCCATATTGTGTATTGCTTCATCAACAGTCATGATCATTTTTTCTGCCTGTTGAAAAAAGTAAGCCCCAAAACGATTTAGTTTCACTTGCTTCCTCTGTCTATCAAATAATGTTGTTTGTAATTCCTTTTCAAGATGCTGTATATGCTTTGATACTGTAGATTGTGTAATAAATCGTAGTTCAGCTGTTTCTCGGAAATTTTCTGTTCTGGCAGCAATTAGAAATGTTCTTATCCATTCTGTTTCCATCCTGACACCCCGTTTGTTTTTCATACATTATAACGAAAACTTTTTATATCTTGAAACCTTTTCAAAAAATGTGCGTATGTATAATTATTAATGTCAATTGGAGGAATACAGATGTCGTTTTTTAACAATGTACTTGCAAGTATTGGGGTAGGCTCTGCAACGGTTGATACACGATTAGAGAAAACTACATACAGAGCTGGTGAAATTATGCGTGGCGAGATTATAGTACGTGGTGGGCAGGTTGAACAGCAAGTCGATACAATTTATTTATCGATCAATACGACCTATATTCGAGAAGCAAATGACAATAAATATACGGAAGTAGCTGCTCTACAAAAAATTAAAGTATCAGAGCCATTTATTATTGCAGCAGGCGAGAGGAAGACCTTCCCTATTTCACTTACATTACCATTCGAAACACCAATAACAGCAGGCAAAACCCAAGTATGGATACAAACAGGACTTGATATTAAAAACGCAGTGGATCCAAGTGACAAGGATTACATTCGTGTCCAACCAACAGAGCTTGCTACACATATCCTAGATGCTATAAGTGCACTTGGTTTTCGTTTACGTGAAGCAGAATGTGAACAGGCACCAGCTCGATTGCGTGGCTACTATCCATTTATTCAAGAATTTGAATTTGTGCCGACAGGACAATATCGAAATCATTTAGATGAGCTAGAAATTGTTTTTCTATCACAATCTAATCATTCGGCAGAAATATTGCTGCAAATAGACCGTAAAGTTAGAGGCATTGGCAGCTTTTTCGCGGAAGCTCTTGATATGGATGAAAGCTATGTCAGAACCACAATTACCAAGCATGATTTACCAATGATTGAAACGAAACTACAGCAAATTATTGCCAAGCACTTAAAAGGATAAAATAGAAAAACACGGTATGAAAATGAACATCATACCGTGTTTTATTTATGCTGTCACATCTCGTTTCATAAAGGACGTATAGCTGATTACAAGGAAAATAACAGCATAAATCGCCAGGACAGTAAGTGAGAATGGCATTGTGATACCTTCTGTCACTGGATTTCCTGATTCATATTGCGTTAAATTAGAATGCGTCAGCCAAATATATTTGACAATTTCATACCGACTTAAGAACATTACAATCATTCCACCTGTAAACGACAAGAACATCGTTAAACCAATCGCTAAAGAACTTGAGCGGAAAACTGAACCTACTAAAAAGGCAAATAACGTTGACATCACAAAGTCACCGCCAGATAGTAAATAATGATACCCCAAGTCACCCCATACCGCTTTTTCGGCTATTTGTCCATTGACCATCTCTAACTCGACACCCGTACCATTGCCGAATAATAAGAATCCTACTATGGCACTTACTACGACATTAATCACAAATAAAAACAAACCAAATATAAAAGTTGTAATTAATTTGGAGGTTAATATTTTTGCACGCGACATTGGACGAGTTAACAGCATTTTAATAGTACCGGTTGAGAATTCACTCGATACAATACTCGCTGCTGTAATTACTGTAAATAATGTTACTAACGTGAGCATATTACTTGTAAATGACATAAAGCTCGCAAGACTTCCCCCATTTTGAGACGGTACATCATGCGTTAAACGATACTCAGATATCGCAATTTGCTCTTCGAAATATGTTTTATCTGCCGGAGTAAGATCGTCTCCTGCTAACATTTCTTTATAGTTGTTAATGGTCTGTTGTTCAGTTTCTTTCCATGAAATATCCTCTGAATTTTTTGTATCATAGTATTTCAACATAATACCAGGTCCAATAATAAAGAGGATTATTAATGCGACCATTGCCCAAGTCCCTTTTTTATACCACAATTTCATCCATTCATTTTGAATTAGCTTCAGCAATTTGGCCACCTCCTGTCATTTCTAAGAATTGGTCCTCTAACGTTTTTTGATGTGGTTGAACAGCGAATAATTGAATTCCTTCATTAACAAAATTTGTAATAAAGGATGGAATATCTTCTTTTTGTATTTCAACCACGTAGCCGCTATTTTCTGAAACAAAATTGATATCAAGCTTTTGAAGAAGCGATACAGCTTGTTCGTTAGGAGTAGCCTCAATATAATAAAATGAAGAATTATCACTATGAATATCACGAATATCAATTAATTTACCACTTTGAATGACAGCCACCCGATCACACATTAATTCAATTTCAGATAATAGGTGACTAGAAACAAAAACAGAGACGCCATCCTCAGTCGCTATTTTCCGTAGATACATACGAAATTCACGAATACCTGCTGGATCAAGACCATTTGTTGGCTCATCTAAAATTAAAAACTTAGGCCGATGAAGCAATGCCTGTGCTAATCCTAAACGTTGACGCATCCCAAGGGAATATGTAGAAACTTTCTCATGAATACGTTTCTCAAGACCCACTTGGTTCACTACCTCTTGAATACGATCCTTTGTTACATTTTTATGCATTCTTGCAAAATGCAATAAGTTTTTATAGCCTGTCATAAATTTATACATTTCAGGGTTCTCTACAATTACGCCAACCTTACTAATTGCCTCCTCATAATTCTCCTGAAGTGAAAGTCCATCAATGATAACTTTCCCTTCCGTCGGATGCATAAGCCCTGTCATCATACGAATAGTCGTCGTTTTTCCTGCACCATTTGGTCCTAAAAATCCAGTAATTTGCCCTGGATATAAATCGATATTCAATTGCGAAATTAATTGTTTACCACGAATGATTTTTGATAAATTTTGCAATTGAACAATTGGTTGTGTTGTCATTGGTTTCATCCTTTCTTATAGTAGGCCTTCATCCATTGCACAGCATCCTTATTCGTCAGATCTCGAATCCTTTCAAGTTCCTCATGTGCAATAATCGAGCCATTTTGTAATAAAATGATTTGATCTAAAATCGGCTCTACCTCATATAGCTCATGGGTGGATAAAAGAATTGTTTGATGTTCCATATCGGTAAATTGAATGAGCCCTTTAATGAGTTGCTCACGAACAATTGGATCAAGCCCAGCAAACGGCTCATCCATTAAATAAAACGGGACCTCTCGCCCAAGTGTTGCAGCCATCTTCATACGACCACGGTTTCCTTTTGATAGCTGACTTAATCTCATTTTGTTATCGACCTGCAAAAACTCTGCAACGATACAGGCCTTATCATATGAGAAATCCTCGAATTGAGAGGCATAGTACTGAAATAGCTGCTCTCCAGTATAAAAATCGTAAAATAAATCCGTATCTGGTAAGTAGGCAATCTGATTGGCACTTCTACGTGTAACTGGGTTACCATTCAGTAAAACCTCACCGCTTGATGGAAGTAACAAGCCAGCCAATACCTTTAAAAGTGTTGACTTTCCACTACCATTTTCTCCAACTAGGCCAATAATCTGTCCAATTGGTAAAGAATAAGACACGTCTTGCAGTATTGTTTTTTTCATATAACGAAAAGAAACATTTGAAAGTTGTAGCATTTATCTCACCTCACGATTTATTTTGCAAAACAATTAGCATCTCTTCCTTTGAAAACCCAAGTGCTTCAATAGAGGATAAAAAATTATCTGCTAATTGATTTTTTATAGCTTCTCTCAACAGAACAATTCGCTCTTCATTCGTTGTGATAAATGTACCCTGCCCTCTTTTAGTTTCCGTTATATTCATTGCCTCTAACTCCTTATATACACGTTGCACTGTATTGACATTAACCCCAGTCTCTACTGCATACTCTCGAACAGAAGGAAGTCGGTCCCCAAGCGCTAACTTCCCTTTTAAAACATCTCCACAAATGCGATCAACAAGCTGGCTATAGATTGGTTTATCACGTGAAAAATCAAGTGTCATCGTAAAACCACCTTTTCCAGCCACTTTGTAGCAATGATAAATAGCAATGCGAACAAAATGGTAAGGGCTAGTTCCTCCACTACATACAATGTGCCAAGTCTAATACCCATTGAAGGCAATTTGAATTTTGGCAAATACTGTTCAAGCCAGCTTAACGAGACACCCATATGTTGGAAAATTTTAACGTATATTATACTTTCAGTAAATCTAAACCATAGATAGATGCATCCAAAAAAGGCTCCCATCATAAGGACGATAGCAAAACGACCGATGAAGTACTTCATTTGCAGATAAAATGCCAAAAATAGAAGAATACTTACAAATAGCATTAATTGAAACAATGCAATAATGGCTACCACGAATACTAGCAATAGCAATACCTGTCCAAAGCTGGCTATAAAGGCAGCTCTTAATGAATAGATTGCAATACCTGTAAAAAGAATATTAAACATTGTGTATCCTGTTAAGGAAAAAACAATTTTTACACCTATAAGCTGCCGAATGGAGCTTGTTGAGTGTAGCCATATTTCTTTACTTCTTAAATCCAATCGTAAGCTAGCCACAAATTGCAATACAGAATAAAAACCTCCTAAAGCAAGGACTAAAAATGTAAAAGCAAATTGAAGTTGATTTTCCTCTGAAAATCCATCACCATATCGTTCTATTAAATAAGGAATAACTATGGATATTAAGATTCCTAAAAAGATTCCCACATATAACCATGCCCGAAAGAGCACCCATTCTTTTTTAAATTGCCCAACGAAACTTTTCAACGTAAACACCTCGCGTCATAGTGTACTAGTCAAATATTACACTATGACTTTTTGAATTGCAAGCACTAAAAAGCAAAGGGAAGAATCTGTTTATCAAAGATCCTTCCCTTTGCTTTATTTCATTTTTCCCACTACCTCAACCTTTAATCTAGTCGCATTTTCAGGATAATAGGCAAGTGGTGTTTCTTCCACTTCCACTAATTGAATTGTTTCTGAAAGTGCGCCTGCTAAAATCGCCTGTTTCAACAATATTGGAAACTCCACGAATAGTATTCGGCACAATTACACTGCCTCCTCCAACTAAGACAAGTTGAACCTTGAGATGAAGTTTTCATTTTATCGATAGCCTGCTCAAGAATAGTAGATATTTCTATTATTTTTACTAAAATCTGTATGTTTGAAATCTTTATTTTTTATTCTTTTCTGTTGATTTTATAATTATTAAACTAACAATACTAATAACCGCAATTCCATACATAATAGTTTTATTGCCTTCGCCCCAAGTATCCACCATTAATATAAAAATTATTAGTAGTAATAAAAAGTAAAATAAGTAACTACGCATTTGTTAAACTCCTATTTTTCTTAAGTAAAAAAATGGAATTGAAAAATTCCATTTTTAACCACGTCATGTTAAGCTAAATTCTTCAAAGCATTATAAAAACAGAAAAATCTACTAGAGCTTAACCTTTAGCCCTTTTTCCAATTCGTTACTTCCCTCTTAGTTGGGAGATTAACTGCCCGTAAACGTCTGATTGGTGAAAGCTAATAATCAGTGGGTATGAAGAAAATCTCCACTGATTTAAGTTTCACTTTATATCTACCAAGACATTTTTAAGGTACTCATCAAGATTCCCTTGATCTACAATCTGCATAATAGTTGATCGTTCTTCCCTGTTCTCTAAAGCTTTAATGATTAAATCCCCAACATTTGGATAGTAATGCAACCAGTCGAAAAAGTTGTTCACATTCGTCGTTACTTCATTCACACCATGGAAGCTGTACACGGTACCAAACACATCTACCATATCATTCATCCATCTACTATAAGCCTCGTAACGATTTTCATTATGCAAAATTGTCTGAAGCCGTTTCGCAGGCATTACTTCTGTAAAGACCACTAGTTCTGTATTTGGGAATGCATCTTTTATAGCTTGAAGCCTTTTTCGATAGTCGATATCGTACATAAAAGGCTTGGCTGTCTCTGCTTTAAAATTCTTCTGGAATTTTTGCCACCCCTGCTCCATATCATCATTTGAATACGTAGTTTGTGCAATATTATTTCGTGTGTAACTGCGAGCACCATCGTAATGATTTGCTTTTGAAATATCATAATTAAAAAGAGCATAATGCATGGTGCTTGCTGAAAATAAGGACTTTATTGCATAAAAAGGTGCCTCCGCCGTCTCGATATAAGTTTGCGGCGGATTCGATTTATTAGGTTTTCCAGCATTCGCTGAATCAAAATATAACTCAATAAAAATTCTCTTAAACGGCTTTCTGTTTTTCTTTTCAGCATATTTCATGTAAGGTAAATATTCTTTAATATGCAGACCGCTCATTGAATAATTATAAACTTTTTCTTTTGTAAAAGCCCTCTCATCAAGATACGTAATCCTGCTCGTTCCAATTAACAAACTATCATAGTTAAAATCATGGCTATTCATATAATTAGTTTTTAATTGTCTTTCATCAAAGCCAAGCTGATAGTCGTTAAAGTCATTCGCATGTGTGTAATTCCAAAGAGGGTCAATATAATAATTAAAACTTATAATTCCGTAAACAGGTAATCCTGTTACTATGAAAGATGCGGCAAATAATTTTATTAACCATTTTTTAGGATCCAAGTTCATTCACACCTATATTTAGAAATTAAAATATAAAAATATACTATTTTTTTGCATATAGTAAATCGATACTAGTACTAGTGCAATCATAAATTGCGTATAAACGATTGCTCCCCAATTAAATTTCATCTTATCCATTAATTGAATAGAATTTAATGCCGTAAATGCAATAACAAGTGTAATTAAGAGTCCTACAACAATCACTATTGGATTACTGAATGATAGTCCCAAAATATTAAAGGCTTCCATTTGAACAAAATTAGTGTACGGCTCCGTAAAGAAATTAGATATAGATGCCATGTTTGGCGTAAACATTTTGGCTACAATAGTATTCGCTTGCTCAATACTTGTTGAACGGAAATATACCCAAGTGATATTAACAAATTGGAAAGTCATAAACCACGAAAATAAATATGGAAGCTTAATGCCCGTTCTACTAAAAAGTCTCACAACAACAGACGCAAAGCCATGAAGAAGTCCCCATAAAATAAAATTCCATCCTGCACCATGCCAAAATCCACTGATGAAGAAAATAATTAATATATTAATATAGGTTCTATATGCCCCTTTATGACTACCACCTAATGGAAAATATACATATGTAGTTAAAAACCGGTTCAACGTCATATGCCACTTTTTCCAAAACTCCTGAATATTACGTGCTTTATAAGGAGAGTAGAAATTTACTGGCAGTTTAATATTAAATAATAATGCTAAACCGATCGCCATATCAGAATATCCACTAAAATCATAATAAAGTTGCACTGTATACGATAATGAGGTAATCCAAGCTTCTATAAAACTTAAGTTACTATAATTGGCAAAGCCTTCATTCGCCCATACGCCAACCGTATCAGCAATAACAACCTTCTTGACTAAACCAATTGCAAAAATAAATAAACCTCGTGCAACATATTCATGAATAATTTTACGATTTCCCTTCGTATCATACTGCGGAAGCATTTCATCATGCTGAACAATTGGTCCTGCAATTAACTGTGGGAAAAACAAAATGAACAGCGCATAATGACTAAATTTATAATGAGCTGTTCCATCACGATAACTATCAACAATAAAAGCAATCTGTTGGAATGTAATAAAACTAAGTCCTAATGGTAGCAATAAGTGCAACAGTGCAAAATTTGTACCAAATAAACTATTAATATTATCAATAAAGAAATCGGTATATTTATAGTAACCGAGAATGATAATATTGAAGATGACGCCAATAATCATATACGTTTTTCTCGAACGACTATTGGTATTATTAATCACCCGACTTAAAGCAAAGTTCACAACTATTGAGATCGTGATGATTATTAAATAAGTTAACTTAAAATAGCCGTAAAAAAGCAAAGAGCTCAGTACCAACCAATAAATTGCAATTTGCTGGTTCCTGAAACGGTTTAATAAAAAATAGACAATAAATGTTATAGGTAAAAACAAGAAAATAAATTCAAAGGAATTAAAAAGCATTGCACCACTTCCCTAATAGCCATTCCTTTATATTCAAAATTTAAGACTCCTCACCACAATTTATGGTTAATTCCGAGGCGCTTACCTAAGGGCGTTCGCTAGCGCTTCAAGGGTCTCATCTTTAACGCTTTGAACTGCACCCAAAATAGTCGTCCAGCCCCTACAATCAAGCTAAAACACGACATACGTTTAACAAGAACAAAATTATGGATCCCTGTATATATTAACCATACAATTGGAATTAGTTATAGCTGATTTTCCTTAAAGGGAAGGTTTATCTAAGATAAACCTTCCCAGATGTTAATAAAACTGTTGTTAAAAAGAAGTACAAATGGCCAAGTAAAAGAGGGTATATTGTGCGGAGATAAGAAAGGAATATCCCTAAATCATTTTCAATGACTTTTGGAACAACCCCAAATTCCATTACCTATTGAGGTAGATATTCTTGGCCGTTTATCGTTACTTTAGAAGCTGAGATTAGAATTTTTTTATTTGCTGTAAAATACGGTTCTAAAATTTTGTGAAATTCTTCCCATTTGCCTTCTTCTTTATCAAGCTCCTCTTTTTTATTAAGTGCTCTGGCTTCTTCATAAAGCTGTTTTAATTGCTTGCTGTCTGTTTCACTAACCTCGAAATTAAAGTCAGCCATATATTCTTCAAATGTTGGGGGATTATAGAATTGACCAAGGATTTCATCGAATTCATTCCATAGCTTATCAGACAATTCTTTATTTCCATCTTTATCTGCTTCTCGAGCATTCTCAAAGATTGTTTTTAGTTTTGCTAAAGTTTCAGCAGGAATTTCTGACTCTAGGCCATCTAAAGTTTCTTCAAAAGTTTGTGGTGGATATAGCTCATCCAAATATGGTTTAAGGATTTTATCAAACTCTTCATATTTTTCGTTAGCTTTTTCTTCATCACCGCTTTTTTCAAGCTTTACCCATTCTTCATAAATAGCTTTAAGCTGTTTTTTATCGTTTTCTTTAATTACTATGTTACTTTCATTAAATCCGTATTCTTCTTCTATAAATTCATCAAATGATTGTGGCTGCCAATTAGCCAATATATATGGCTTTTTAATTTTATACATTTCGTCATAAATTTTATCCCATTTCTCGAGTTTCTTTTCTATCTCTTCAACTGAATAATCACCTTCATTTGTTTCTTTTTCTATCTTCTTCATTTCATTAAACAACTTTTCTAATGTTGTTAAATCTTCTTTTGTTACCTCTTTAGGTAGGTCTTTCTTATAAGCTTCAAATGTATTGAAGTCATTATGATTTTCTACAACATTGCCTTCTACAGAGATTTCTTGTCCTTCTACTAAGCTCATTTTTTCTAGTTGTTCAGTAGAAAAATTACTGAAACTAATAAAATAATTTTTACCATCTTGTCCTTTAAGGTTCATTCCATAATAGGGAAAGATATCTTTAATAGTCCCTTTAATTTGTTGTTCCTTTTGAACTGAAGCTTCAATTGTTTTTTCTGCTGATGCAGCTCCTGCTTGAAGTGGCGTTAGAACAGCCATTCCTATAGTAAGTGCTGAAGCAATCATCCAAGTTTTTTTAATAGTTTTTTTCATTGTTA
Organism: Lysinibacillus sp. UBA6686; assembly: GCF_002455205.1. NCBI lineage: Bacteria > Bacillati > Bacillota > Bacilli > Caryophanales > Bacillaceae > Lysinibacillus > Lysinibacillus sp. UBA6686. Next base: position 32,779 of record NZ_DKJS01000073.1, read on the forward strand.
ACTCAATTCTCCTATCGAAAAGTATTTGTTTTACAATAATTAGACCCATTTACCATATGAAAACGTTCATTTAAAATTAAAAAATAAAAAAGAAAACTAAAAAAAATCATCCGGTCCTGCACCCCTAAGTCAAAAATCTAACTTTAGGGGTGTTTTTTATATGGCGAAATACAGTGAAGAATTCAAAATAAATGTGGTGTGAACATATGAAAGGTCCTTTAGGTTAGCGAAAAAACATGACATACCAAATCATTCGGAAATAAAGCGTTGGGTACGTGCCTATAAAGAAATTGGAGAAGTTGGATTACGTAGAAAAGTAACAAAACAGACATACTCTATTCATTTCAATTTTTGTAGGAAGGATAGAAGGCCTGCAAGAAAAAGTGAAGGGACGGCCACCTATGACTAAATGGATGTTTCGGCATAAGTATTATGATTCTACCGGAAAGCGTTGGAAGAAGAAAAAAAGCGGCTTTAAAATAGAAAAAGCAGCATTGAAAGCGCTCATGGAAGTAAAGGCTGCAACGCTGCGCGGTGAAACAAAACATATAGGATAACATTTTGAGGGTATTCTATACTCTGTAAATGCTCTGGTAGTAAGGACACCTTTTCTAATGTTTCCTTTACAAAATGATCATTCACTATCTGATTATGAACGATTGCGTCCATGACTTTATAGATTACCTCTTTATAACGAAGAGAATAATCATTTTTAGGCATGCAAATAATGATAAAATCCTGGGCATCTGCTAACTGCAGCACCTTCTCTGGGATTTCAGGTAAAACAATCCCAACATAATATAAAATTAGACCTAATTCCCCAAGATCATGTAAGTGCTGAATCGTTTCACATTGTTGCACGACACTATCCCTAATTGAATAAAAAGAGCTGATTAAAAGCTCCTCCGCATACCACTCTTCTTGTACTACTGATTGAATAATCCTTGAAAAAAAACTACATTTGAAACTTCCAATACTGATAAAGACGAAACCGTTCGATTTAGGTTATTTTTACCAGTTAAAACCTCTGCTCCTCTAAACGATGGCAATTGTAGTAGATCTTTTACCGTTACCCCATTTTTCTTCACCACTACTTCTGTTTATTTTTATATTTATAATTGTAGCTTCTCACTAAAATATGTACTTGACTGTACAATCCCCACATGGGTAGGGGCTGAGCTGCCTCCTTCGCCCATTTTACGCTTCTGCAAGGTCTTAGATATACCTAATTCCGCACTGCTAAGACAGATCTACAAAAGCATTGCCCCTCCATATGCTTTCATTCTAAAGCTCTCTTTAATCAAGAACAAATTTTAGTAACGATTCATAATTGCAGCTAACGTTTCACTGTTGTTACAATTAATATTTGTTGCTGTCGCTCCTGATGTTAATAAAATATTTTGAATGCTAAAAAAACCCTTATGAAGATGAATACCATATTTTTAATAGTATGTAGTATACATCAATCAGAATGCTAAATGCTCACCTTTTATCTTAGCATTCCTTTTTATAATTCATGCAATAAACAGGTAGTTCATCAAAGCTAATCTCCTTGTTCAATTCAAACCCAAATCTTCGATACAAATCCACATTTCCTTTGTTTTCTGTATCAAGAGCAACTCCTTGTGATTCCGAATCAGCTCGTACATTTGCGAGTAGGTGATGTAGTAGTGCTTTCCCTATGCCCTCCCCCTGCGCTTCAGGTGTAACACCAATCATGATGAGATAGTGATGTGGGTAAAGAGGAGCAGATGCCCTAGTAACACGCATATAAGTATTAAGCAGACCCAGTGTTTTAAAGGGTAACTGTATTAAAAGTGAAAATAGCTTACCTAGCACAAGTAGACCACCCAAAACTTTTTGAAACTTACTACTACTTGGTGTCTCAACAATGTAAGTGCCAAGCAACCTTTCATTTTCAAATACACCCCATAGCTCTTCATTAAGTAAAAAACTTTTGTCAAACATGAACGAGACAAATACCTCAACACGGCTACTTGCCTCATTATTGTGAAGTGAATTGCCAAAAACATGTAGAAATAAAGGATCCTGTGCGAATGCTTGGCTCATTAGTGTGACAAATGACGATTTGTCAGCTTTTGTTAATCGTAATATTTTTAGTGAATTGTTCATAAATTCTCCCTCATTTTATAGTGTTCTTTGCGATAATGATCCACAGCAAAGCTGAATAGCACTTTTAGCATGAATAATGAATTGATGGTCAACATATACGGCTGCATTTCTTCAAGTATCGGAAGGACTCCAAGACCTAAAGACAGGAGGAAGCCTGCAATAAAAAGTTGGGAGTCTCTTTTAATAAAAGCATTGACAATAAAGGCCCCAACAATTGTATAGGCCCAGACAACTACGGTACTCCATAAATCTATTTGCAAAAGCAAAGCAATGATTATGTTATGGAAATGGATCATAATAAAAATTATGCGATTTTTTCTACGATTCGCATAGAAATTACTCGTTGAGGAAGTAAAATTGGCGATGCAGCCTGAAAAAATATCAAAAATAAGCAATAGAGCTAATGCACTCCGCCACAGGGGAAGATTAGTGATAAACTCAGGGAACACCAGACAGAGTAAGGTAGTTAGAAACGCACCAAAAAGCAAAATTGTCAAAATTGATCCTACAGTTTGTTTCTCACCAAAAACATCATGCAAAAATGAAGGAATAGAAATTTGTTTCACATTGATACACTCCCATCACTCTGAGTGCAAAAGCATAAAATAATGCACTCATATTTTATAGTATTTATACTAATTCACTACAAAATTATTATAATTCCTCAAAACCATTAGCGCAATAGTTTTGTAGTGATTTTATTGATTTACTATAAAATTAAAGATACACTACATATGAGGTGAGAAAATGAACGGCTTTGAACGACGTAAACAGAAAAAAATCGAACAAATTTACAATGTTTCATTTCAATTGTTTTTACAACATGGTTTCCAAAAAGTGAGTGTAAATGAGATTGCCCAAATGGCGAATGTGTCACCTGCTACGATATATAATTATTTCGGAACAAAAGAACAGCTTTATGCGGATATGTTGATTCATTGGGTGGATAAGCAACTTCAGCAGTATGAAGCCATTTTAAAATCAGAGCGTTCTTTTCTAGAGAAAACTAGGGAAATCATGCTGTTGGAGGCTACCAATTTGCATATTTTATCCAATGAGCTTCAAAAAGAGCCACCTTCCGAAGTTGGTGGATTTAAGCATTTACTTGAGACTTATACAGAGCAGAAAGTCGTGGAATTTTTTATGAAATATGTCGCATTGGGCAAACAATCAGGGTTTATACATCAGAATCAAACCGAGGAAAATGTGATGTTATACTTCTCAATGTTTAAAAATGAACTAGGTAAGCGATGGAATAAGACAAACCATGAAACAAATGAGATTGGAATTGATCAATTGATTGAGTTGTTCTTCTATGGTTTAGCTGGGCAAGCACAAAGCTAAAAGACCTGAGAAATCGAATATGATGTTCTGATAATATTTAAAAAAATCCCTGATCTAGAATTTCTCGACTTCTTTTCCTTTCCATATACATGGAAAATCAAAAATTATTTAAAAATTTTATGAGGGAATGATAAACATCTATCAGTAAAAGAAACCTGTCCATGAAGTTGAATCTTAAATCTCTCACAAATATAAGTGATAAAATTAAAAGTAAGAGTTTATATGTTAAGAGAGGAAATCAAAAATGGTCAAATTAAAAAAATTAGATTACTCAATAGGAAAACAGATACGTGAAAGTTTACAGGCTGACTGCCAAAGCTGCTTTGGATTATGCTGCACAGCTTTAAATATTGTTGCTTCCAGCGATTTTGCGATGAATAAACCTGCTGGTATCCCCTGTCAAAACTTACAAACTGACTTTAGCTGCCAAATTCATGGCAATCTTAGGGACAAGGGGTTGAAGGGATGTACCGTTTTTGATTGCTTAGGGGCAGGGCAAAAGGTTTCGCAAACAACCTTTCGTGGACAGGATTGGCGCCAGTATCCTACACATGCTGACACAATGTTCCAAGTGTTTCCAATTATGGAGCAATTATTTGAGATGATTGCTTATATTGCAGAGGCATTATCCTATACGGTTGATCCTCAGTTATATAATAGGTTACTTGAACAATTAGAAAAACTTCAATTTGCTACGGAATTAGATGCAGCAACCTTATTAACAATTGATATTCCTAATTTTAGAATGCCCGTTAATATGTTATTGCTAGAAACAAGTACGGAAATTCGTCAACGCTTTATTAAAACAGCCGGTGGAAAAACGTCTCGAAAGTATAGCTATCAAGGGGTTGATTGGATGGGCAAAAATTTAAAGGGCAAGGATTTACGTGCTATAGATCTAAGAGGAGCTTACCTAATTGCAGCTAATCTTCAGCAGGCTGATCTACGAGTAGTCGATTTTATCGGTGCTGATTTACGAGATGCTAATTTACGAGGAGCTGACCTTTCTACAGCTATGTTTTTAACTCAAATGCAGATTAATTCTGCCCAGGGAGATAAGCAGACAAAATTGCCTTCTCACTTAAAACATCCTACTCATTGGCTTCATTAATAAGAAAAAGGTAGATGAACGAGTATTCCTTCATCTACCCTACTATTTATTTTTGTTTCTTTTTATAAATAATTGTTGCTACAACTAGTAACAGTAAAATTGCTTGTCCAAGCATGGTTTCAATCGTAGGATAGAATCCTATGATGCTAACCACAGGCAAGCCATCTACAATTGTTGTTGATACAGTATCTCTTAATTGGAGCGTATGCAGACTGACACCAATAATTTTAAAGGCCAATACATAAATTAACACAGTTGCCACGGCGAAGAATTTATGAATCGGAATTTTTCCACTTGCTTTAAATAATACAAGAGCAAAGATTGCCAAAATAAGAAGAGCTACCACAATTCCTAGCACAAATTGTGAGGTTTCCATTTTTGGAGCAATCCCTGCATAAAATACAAGAGTTTCTGCGCCTTCACGGAAAACGGATAAGAAGCTAATGGTTGCCATGGCAAGGACAGAGCCACTGGAAATAGCGCTACCTATTTGTTTAGAAATGTAGCGATTCCAGCTTGCAACACTTGATTTACTATGCAACCAGATTCCGACACCGATCATCATAGCCGCAGCAAGTAAGCCTACATAGCCTTCCATTAATTCCCGATTTGTATCAATAGTTGCTGAGTTCAGAATAGTTGACATTAGGATTGCCGCTACAGCAGACAACAGGATACCAACAAATGCTCCAACATAAATCCATTTGCGCATCTTCTTTTGTCCTGATTTATCTAGGAATGATACCAAGGCCAAGATAATCAGTAGCGCCTCAAGTCCTTCGCGAAGTAATATTAGTGCTGCATCCCATATTGTATAATCCGAATCACCTTGAATAAGCTCGATTTCGGTACGGAAATTTTCTAACTTTTTTGTAATGGCTTCTTTATCAACAGAGGATTTTAATAAATCACTTGCAATAATGGGCATATCACTTTCAATTTTTGTATAAAGACTTCCATTTCTTGTTGAGATTTCTATTTCAATACTTGGCCAGACTGTAATAAATTCACGAATTTTCTCAGAAGCTGCCTTAAAATCCCCAGCTTCAATGAAATCATTAGCTTCATCAATATAAGCAATTAATGTAGCCAAAGAAAATTCTCCTTCTACTACTTCCGCTGTTTCTTTGCCTGACACAAAATCATTTATCGTTTGCTTTAAATCTGCAAATTGAGACTGCATTAGATTAATATCAGGCTCTTCAGCAGAAATAGAGATACGCAGAAATGCCATTTGTGTTTCAATTTGCCCATACATCGCAATACTTTGCTCACGTACTGGTCGCTCACTTTTATTCCATTTTATATTAAAATCCTTGTAGGCTTCATCTATAGCCTGAATGTCCCCACTGGCTAAAGCTTTTTCAAAGTCTGCTATGATTGGCTTCATCTTTTGTCCAAACTCTACACGCTGTGCCGCTTCGTCTACAGGATTTTCAAGCTTTTCTAAGTTTCGTAGTGCATGTGACAGTGCAGAAAGTGCCTCCAAACGTTCATTTTTTGAAGTTGCTTCCGTTGCTTGCAAAAGAATCTCATCAACCTTTGCCTTTGCCTCTTTTTGCTCTGAAGTGACCTCAGCCCAGTCTGTGGCAAATTGTTCAAGTGCCTGCTTTGCCTCAGTTTCATTATCCTGCTTCGTATTCATCAGTGCATCACTAATCGCAATATATAAATGACTATAGGATTGCGCAGCTTGCACTGGTACAGCTAATGACAGGATTAAACAAATAATTAAACTACAGCGCGTTAAAAAGTGCTTCACCTAAATAACTCCCCTTTTGTACACCAGGGAAGCATGCAAACACAGCACTGCCTCGATGGGTAATGTATTCATTCATTTTATCCATTCGTCCTAAACTATTTTGAATGGCTGTAAATTGTGCTGGGTCTTTTTGAAAGGAAATGAATATTAACCCTGCATCATGTGCACCAGTATTTGACATAACACCTGATGCATAAGAATAAGAGCGACGTAAAATACGGGCACCTGATTTCCGTGCCAAATGTACATGCGATGTATCTGGCATAATATATTCACCCTTACTATCCTTTGCCTCGACATCGAAATCATCAAATTCCTTTGTTTTTCCAAACGGAGCACCACTATCACGATAGCGCCCAAATGTTGCTTCCTGATCCTTTAAAGATGTACGATCCCATGTTTCAAGATGCATTTGTACTTTACGTGCAATTAAATAAGAGCCACCTTGTAGCCAGCCTTTATCAACCCAAACAACCTCATTTAGATCTTTCTCATCTGTAATCGCTGGATTCACAGTGCCATCCTTAAATGCAAAGAGATTTCGTGGCGTTCCTCCACCAGCAGGAAACGAGTTAAAGCCTGCTTGAGACCATTTAATTTCTACCTTACCAGATGCTGCACGAACTAAATTACGTACTGCATGGAATGCCACCTGTGGGTCATCTGCACAGGCCTGAATACAAAGATCTCCACCCGTAAATTCTTTTTGTAGCTGATCTTTCGGGAAATGTGGTAAATCCTTTAACTCCGCTGGCTTCAGATGCTGGATACCAAGCTTCTCAAACAAAGAGGGGCCTGCACCGATTGTAATGGATAAATTGGAAGCATCTAAGCCATCCGCTTCCCCAGTATCGCCTGTTGGAACTCTAGTATTCGTTGTTAAATCAACCATTAATTCACCATTCATTAAACGTACAACAAGAGGTGTCCATAGTTTGAACAACTCTTGAAGGTCTTTCTTAGATGTAAATAAAACATCCAAAGAAGCAAAATAAATATTAGTTTGAACAGGAGTAGTGATGCCCGATTGATGCTTTCCGTAGAATTTTACTTTATTGCTAACAGTAGTGCTGTCTGCAACAGGCTCAAAGACATCATAGCCCATTACTTTCATAACACCACCTAAGCCAGAGGCACCGATTGCCGCACCTGCAACACCAATACCTGTAAGTTTTAACATTTCACGTCTAGATATTTTTTTATCGATCCATTTTTCATCGTTTGACGCTGTCATTATATATCACTCCAAAATAATGCCCATTTGACTTAATGGTTCACCAAGTTGATTAACAGCTGCCGCAAGTGCCTTTGTATTTTCCTCCGTTAACTCCTCATAGGAAACAAAGCCACCATCAGCTGTTGCATGCTGTGCTAATAAGTCATCCACCGCTTTGAATTTTTCATCTAATGTTGCTACTAGCTCTTTGTCTTTCGCCTCTAATTTAGGACGTAGAATTTCAAAGATTTTTTCTGCGCCTTCGATATTAGCCTTAAAGTCATAAAGGTCAGTATGAGAGTAGATTTCTTCTTCACCAGAGATTTTTGATGTTGAAACCTCATTTAATAAATCAACAGCACCAGTGATCATTAAATCTGGTGTCACTTCAACTGTTTGAACTAATGCATGTAATTCCTTTGCATCTGCTAATAATTGATCTGCAATTGCTTCAAAGCCTGCTGTTTTATTTTCTACCCATAGTGCATGTTCAAGCTTATGATAGCCCGTCCATTCTTCCTCACCTTTACCTTCTTCTTGAATATCGGCTAAACGACCGTCGATTCGTGGGTCAAGGTCACCAAAGCTTTCTGCGATTGGCTCAGAACGCTCGAAATACATACGTGCTGGTGCATAAGCTGCTTTCGCCCCATCTATGTCACCCGCTTTAAATAAATTAACAAATTTTTCCGTTTCCAGTAGGAATTGATCCATCTGCTCTAAAGCAAACTTTTGATAGGTTGATAGTTCTGCAGATAAATCCACTTCTTCTTTTGCCGTCTCTGCTTGTTCTGTCTTTGGCTTTTCTTCTTTTTTTGCTTCATCCGTACTGCCACAGCCGGTCATAATAATACCCCCTGCAACTAATACTGACAATAACGATGTTTTCTTCATGCAAAAAATACCTACTTCCGAATTAGTTTATATTGAGAATGATAATGATTATCATATTTGATTGCAAGAAGTATTTTTATTTAAAGAAAAAAACGTCATTTTGTAGTTGAATTTTATACACAACTAGAAAAAAGACGTTTTTTCTACAATATAATGATTCTAATCTATGAAATTTTTGCTTGTTTCAAGTTTTCATATTTTCCATATAAGAAATAATAAAGCACAATTGACAATAATATAACAAATATCATTGCGAAAAAAATTGTACTGTAGCCCGTTGAAGGAACAAAGAACCCTAAGAAATATGGACCAACACCTAAGCCTAAATCATACAAAATAAAGTATGTAGATGTCGCAAGTCCTAAACGTTCATTGGGTGTTACCTTAATGGCTATTGCTTGTGCTACAGAATTGAAGTTTCCATAGCCAATACCAATACAAGCAGCAGCGATTAAAAAAGCTATTGTAGTTGTGGCTGAGCTAAAGGCATACATTCCTATCGCAAAAATCACTAGACAGGGATAAATAATAATATTTGCTCCTCTAGCATCTAATAATTTACCTGTAAATGGACGAGTCGCCAAAATCACAACGGCATAGATAATAAAGAAATAGCTTCCTGCTGTCACCAAATCAAGCTCTTTTGCGTAAAACGTCATAAAGGACATTACACCAGAGTAGGCAAAACCAATAACAAGCGCTACAAACGCAATTGGTAATGCGCGCATCTCAATAAAGTTTGAAACCTTAAAGCCAGCTTTCACTGTTGCTTCTGTTGCTTTCTTAGGTATGAATGGCACTGTTACCATGAAATACATAAAAAAACAAATAATCGCTAAAACCGAGTCAACAGCAAAAATCATACGATAATCCTCAAACAACTGTGTTAAAAGAATCCCAATAAATGGACCAATGGCAGTGGCTAAAATAGCACTTAAACTGTAATAGCCAATTCCTTCACCACGTCGTTCAGTCGGTAATATTTGTGCAATAATTGTTCCAGTTGCTGTACTTGCTACACCAAGTGCAATTCCTTGTACTAAACGATTCAGCATTAATAAAGGAAGATTTCCTGCTATAAAATAGGATATTGTTGACAGCATAAATAGTAATAATCCGCAAAACAATGTTTTTTTACTACCCCAGTCACCAATTATACGACCTGTACCAAGGCGCCCAAATAATGTACCGATAATAAAAATACTTGATACTAACCCTGCAGTACTTGTTGTGGCATGGAATTGCTCCACCGCATAGGCTGCAATCGTCACCATTAATAAATAAAAAATTAAGGTAATCGTAAAATTGATAAGGGAGACGATTAAAAAGTCCTTTGTCCAAAGTTTATGTCTTGTTGCTTCCACATTGCTCTCTCCTATTGATTAATATTCATACAAATTCTTGCTAAAACCTGTGTGGCAATTTCAATATCTTGCTGGGGTACACCTGCAAGTGCCTGCTCAAAAAAAGGGCTCAGCTGCGACTTTATCTCCTGCACAAGCTCTTCTCCATACGTCGATAGGTGAACAAGCTTTTCACGCTTATCCTTACCCACTACCGTTTCTACATAGCCCAGCTCCACAAGTTTATGGACAAGCTTCGTTACACTCGGCTTCTCTATAGACATGAAATTGGCAATATCTACAAATGAATGAGGACCTCTATCATTTAAGAAACGAAGTACTGCCCATTGCGAGCTATATAATTGATATGTTTCAAGTTGAACATTCAACTGATTGATAAACGGCCTATACATTAAACGGTATTGATTGAAGAATTCCTGTTCCACCGTCATAAAATCACTTCCTTCACTATTAGTTAGCCTAGCTAACTATATACCTAAAATATTTATTTGTCTAGTAGTGCCTGTTGGAGTATCAGGTAAATGAGCAATTACTTGTGCGGTTCCGCCACTTTTAACGTTCTATCCCCCACTTTGCGCGGTCTATCCGCTACTTTTAAACTTCTATCCCTCACTTCTCACACGCTATCCAAAAACTTATGCATTCCCCCCCACTTTTAACCTTCTATCCTTCTCTTTGCGCGGTCTATCAGCTACTTTTAAACTTCTATCCTTCACTTCCCTCGCGCTATCCAAAAACTTATGCATTCCCCCCACTTTAAACGTTCTATCCCTCTCTTTGCGCGGTCTATCCGCTACTTTTAAACTTCTATCCTTCACTTTTCTCGCGCTATCCAACAACTTATGCGTTTCCCCCACTTTTAACCTTCTAACCATCACTTCCCACACGCTATCCATCTCTATCCTCCTAAAACTGCAAACGCCTACTCCATAATCCAATACTTTCTATGCCTTTTTATCCCCTCCGCTTTCAGAGGTAGTTGCTGCAACAACTTGTATGCCAGGTTTGGAGAATCGATGGCAAAGAACTCGCAAAAGCTTTTATTTGTTAGCTTTGTGCCAACTAATAATCGGTAGTCCTCAAGCGTCCTAATCAAAGCATCACGATCCACTAATCCACATCTTGGGCAAAGCCATTTTTTGTAGTGATACCTTAATGGCTGACCATCCACACAATTTGTACATAACACTCCTTTCACAATATCCCTGAGAGGTACATTAATCTCTCTTTTAACCCTTGTGTGCATAGTCAAGAGAAGGTTGGCAAATCGAAACAAATCTTCTCTTTTCTTTACGCTGGGATGCAGCTCTAACCATTTTTGCATTTGGGAGCGTAATCCCGTCACATGAAATATAGGTTGACCCCTAAAATCTTCTGTCAAGATACCATTCTTCGTTGCCAACACTACAGCATGTAGAATGGGTAAGCTAAGGCGTTCTTGTTGGATCAGCCTTTTCATCCATGCCACATGCCGCTCAAGTTGCTGAAATGGGTCAGACATTCCTTCCATAGTGCCATCTGCTGTTGTCCGTATAAATTGAGCGAAGGATGCATCATAGGAGAGGATTCCTGTGATATTTTTAATTTCTAGGATGAGTAAAAAGTGAGGACAGAGAAAAATGGTATCCATTTGGTGAGTAGAACCGGCGTGATTTATCACTTGAAAATCATGGAGAATAAAATGAGGGGATGGTAAATCTAATTCCTGCCATTCTTCATCAACGCGCAGTTCGCCAGCGAAACCTGCCTGGATGCGTCGTAAATGCTCATAATAATTGAAGTACTCATTGTAGGTTCTAGGCAGTCTCCTTACAATTACCTCTAGTATTTTCTGTAACTCCGAAGTTTGACGTGCTAATAAAATCATTTTTACACCTCCTACCATGATTATACAAAAAAAGAACCTCCACAAATGAGGTTCCCAAAAACTTAAAATACAAAGATCATAAAATAAATATTTCATTATTTTTTTTAGATAAAAAGTACAATTATTTACGCATTCACTATTGTTTGCTATTACCTTTCTGCTTTCTATCTACAGGCTCATACATTCTTCCTTAATAAATACAAAAAGTATGGTGCGCCGATAAAAGCAACAACAATTCCAGCAGGAACGGTTGCTGTCGTAAGCGCAACACGTCCAATTGTATCAGCTAGCATCAGCAAGCTCGCTCCAATAAACAATGTCAATGGTAAAAAGAACTGATAGCGTGGACCGACTAGTTGCTTTGCAATATGCGGGGCCATTAAACCAATAAAAGCTATACCACCTGTTACAGAAACTGCGGCTGCTGCTAGTGCCACGGCTACAATTAATAAGCGTAATCGTTCGCGGCCAATATTCATACCTAGACCAACCGCTGTTTGCTCTGTCATGGCTAAGACATTTAAGACATTGGATTTATAGAAAATATAAGGAATACCAAGCACAAGCCAAGGCACTAAAGCCCAGAAAAATGGCCAATCCGTTCCCCAAACGTTGCCTGCTAGCCATTGCGCAATAAATTGTACATCACTCCGCTCTGCTGAGGAAATTAATACCATCATAACCCCAGATAAGGCAGAGGCTACACCTACCCCTATTAAAATAAATTGAATAGGGTGCACCCCTTTATTACGTTGATAAGAGAAGAAATATATGCAAAGCGCTGTCAATAAAGCACTACAAAAGCCCACCACTGGTAAAACGTAAGCAAAGTGAGGAAGATCACCGTTTACTAATAGATAAAAGACAGTAATCCCAACACCTGCTCCTGAACTGATCCCAATCATGCCGGGGTCTGCTAAATCATTGCGTGTAACCCCCTGCAGGACAGCTCCCGCTAATGCTAATGCCATTCCTGCCGCTGTCAGTACAAACATTCTTGGTAATCGCACGGATAATAATACAAAGGACTCTTTAAAACTACCATCCCCCAGCAAAGTTGGGATAATGCGATCTATAGAAATAGAAGCTGGTCCTAATGAAATACCCATAACAAAAATCAATAGCGTTACTACAAACCAAGTAAAAAACCATTTTCGTTGTTTTTTGCGACCTTCTTTAAACAAATTGTCGTCCTCCCTTCCGCACTAATAATAGGAAGAATGGAAGACCAAGAATTGAGATAATCGCTACGACTGGCGTCTCAAATGGTGCATTAATCATGCGCCCTGCAAAATCAGCCGTCACCATAAACCAACCACCAACAATGGCGCTCATCGGTAATACAAAACGGTAGTCTGTCCCTACAAACACACGAACAATATGCGGCACCATTAAGCCAACAAATGCTAGATTCCCAACGAGTGCCACTGCAGAGCCTGCCAGAATGACAACAACAAACATCATGATTCCTTTAATCAATGTTGTATTTTGCCCAATACCGACCGCTACTTCTTCATTTAAGCTTAAAATCGTTAATTGACGACTAAAAGCAAATGACAGTAATAGCCCAAGGACAATCACAGGGACGATCAATAAGGCCTGCCATGTTGTGCCAATAAAGCCACCACTTGTCCACATCGATACATCCTTGGAAATTTGAAATAAGATGCCTGTTCCTTCAGCGATCGCTTGTAATAAAGCAGTCACTGCCGCACCTGCTAAAACAAGCCTCAATGGAGAGAAGCCTTTCTTGGTAGAAGCACCAATCCCATAAACGATCATCATGCCAATGCCAGCTCCAATAAAGCAAGCTAAAATTAATGTATAATAGGAGAATTTCGGGATAAATGCCATCGTTAAAGCAAGGGCAGCATTTGCCCCTGCTGTTAAACCAAGTAGCCCCGGATCAGCTAATGGATTTCGTGTAACCCCCTGCATAATCGCCCCCGCCACTGCCAGTGCACTGCCAACAAAAATAGCAGCAATGATACGAGGAAATCGAATTTCACGTAAAATCGTGTAATGCTTGCCACCACTTTGTCCGACAATTGCTTGATAAACATCCTGAATGCTCGTATTCGCTGCACCTAGGCACAGCGAGATACCAGCCGTGCCGATTAATACGAACAATGCAAGTAATACCTGAAGCCAAAATGGAAACTGTCGAAACTTTGTCATTTGCCTTCGCTACTCTCTACTAATTATTGTAAAAATTTCTCTTCAAAGAACTTCAGTTGATGTTCTAATGTAATCGGGTCATTGAAATAAAAGGCATTCGCATTCACTTCAAATAAGTGACCATTTTTCACCGCTTTTAAATCTTTAAACCATGTTGCATCTGTAAAAGAATTATCTTGGTCTTGGAACATACTGAAAATCACATAGTCACCTGCATAGTCCCCTAAAACTTCTTGAGAAATAGCATAGTATCCCGGCTCTAAAGCAGTTTCTTTTACTTTCTCAGGCATTTTCAAGCCCATTTCTTGATATAAAATCTCTGTTCCACGACCCCAGTTATCGCCATAAATATAAAATTGTTTATTAAAGTTTTCTGCCACTGTTACAGTCGCATCTTCACCAATTTTTTCTTTGATTTTTTTACCAGCTTCTGCTGCACGTGGTTTAAAATCTTTTACCCATGCTGTTGCTTCTTTTTCTTTGTTCACTGCTTTTCCAATTTCAATAAATTGCTGTAAATAATCCACTTTTCCATACGTAAATAATACAGTCGGTGCAATTTCGGATAATTTATCAGCATTTTCAATACCATTTAAGCCAATGATTAAATCTGGCTCTAACTCAAGAATTTTTTCAATATCTGTGTTTTCAACAACGACTGCATCTTTAATGGCATCTTCGAAGTTTGGATTTTTGGCTGCCCATGCATCCACACCAACAACATTCACATCTAGCTGTAATAAATCCCCTACAAAAGAAGATAACACGACTACACGTTTTGGGTTTGCTGGAACTTCAATAGGACCTGCCTCAGATTGATATGTGATTGTTTCTGCTGAAGTTGCTTCTTTTGAGCCTTCATCAGCCTTTTCAGTTTTCTCTTCTTTATTGCCGCACGCCGCAAGGACTAGTACGAGCATCATAAACATTGGTAATAACCACTTTTTCATTGTCATTCTCCTCTTATACTGTTTGTAATAAGTTATATGTAATGCACATTGGTTTGTTTGTTCGTGGATCTTGGCCAATAACCGCATCAATATTAAACACTTTTTTTAATACTTCTGGAACCATAACTTCCTCAGCTGTTCCAAACTTTACAAGCTCCCCTTGTGACAGTGCCACAATATAATCAGAGAAACGTGCCGCTTGATTTAGGTCATGGAGTACCATGACAATCGTGCGCCCTTGTTCTTCATTCAGCCTGTAAAGCAGCTCTAAAACCTCTAATTGATGTGCCATATCTAAATACGTTGTCGGCTCATCTAAAAAGATGATGTCAGTTTCTTGAGCTAATGCCATCGCAATCCATACTCGTTGACGCTGTCCACCTGATAAAGCATCTACAGATTGCACGCGGAAGTCTTCGGTTTTTGTCACCTGTAAAGCCCAGTCAATAACATCTTTATCCTTTTGTGATAAATTGCCAAAGCCCTTTTGATAGGGAAATCGACCGTAGGATACAAGCTCTTCCACTGTTAAACCATGTGCACTTTCTGGACTTTGTGGTAAGATGGCCAGTTCTTTTGCTAAATCTTTCGTTTTCATCTTGGAAATATTTTGACCATCGAGTATGACCTGTCCACTCTCATGCTTTAAAATACGTGTAATGGCCTTTAATAAGGTGGATTTCCCACAGCCATTGGAACCAATGATCGTTGTGATTTTGCCATCTGGAATTTGTAACGATAAGCCATGCACAATCGTTTTATTTTCATAGCCAACACGAATCGATTCAACTTCTAAACGCAATTTGGACCCTCTCTTTCTTTTTACTTCATTCCATGCTATGATAGGCACAGTTAAAAATGATAATCATTATCACTAGAATTAGTCTAGTTTTCTGATAAGATTTTGTCAATTACTTTTTTACTATTGATTAAGAAAATGGCAATAAAAATGCAACATGTTGATGATGCACCGATTATAGGTGAAGGTCCTACTGGCTTGTATAGCGCCTTTTATAGTGGAATACGTGGATTGCAATTGAAAGTCAATCACAGCTCGGTGAATTACTTTATCCCGAAAAGCTAGTGTGCACCCCCCTGTTCGAGCAAGACATTCAACCCAAACGATGCTTTTAGCTGTTGGAGGGGACATCATTAGCCCTCAAAAAATAACAATTGAAAAAATGCGAAATGTCGAATTTATATTACTCTGTCCAATCCTATTAATGTTTTGTAAATAAGGACATTATTGAGATGGGAGCAATGAGCCTTGCCTGATTGCCTATCGCCATGGTTTAGTGTCCTCTCATACTATAAACTATTTATAGAAAAAACCGCTCCATTATCGATAAACAACTTCCTCCCAGTCCATTCATCCATAATAGAAACCCTCTCAAGTAGGAAATTTTCTTAAGAGGGTTTCTTCCTTTTATCTAAATAAACTTAAAAATGCTCCCATCTGCCTTAACATATTTACTCCATTCGTAATCGTGCCAGCATGCCCCATAATCGTATTTAAATGATTTGGCAAATTTCCTAATCTAGAAGGTTGATATTGTTGGTTTGGAAAGTAGGAAGGTTGCATCATTCTACCTCGAAAAGGAGGTTCAAAATATTGTCTATTGCTTGGCTGATATGGTCCTCTTCTAAAATTCGGCTGAAAATATGGCATTGATTCACCCCCTATCAGAAAGCTTCTAACTAGTATATGCGCTTATGCCATTTCTAAATTAGACTTTTGAAGAAGTAGCTAAAAATATTATATTTTTGTCTAAACCAAAAAAATATGGAACTCTAGTGTTTGGCCCTACAGCATGATATTTTGAAGGAACCATACTAGTTTCTTTCTCATACTATATGAAAAAAGAAGGTGGTTTTTATTCAAGGTTCTACTTATCTCGAATTTTTAGCTAAATTGGGGGTTGGGGGCGCACACCCTGGTGGCATTAATCTATCGAAGGAACTATTTAAAGCAGAGAGCATTCAACAGACTTCACATATTTTAGATGTCGGGTGTGGTACAGGGCAAACGGCTGCCTATTTGGCTACTCACTTTCAAGCCAATGTAACGGGAATAGATATCAATCCCATCATGATAGAGAAAGCTCGTCACAGAATGAAAAAAACACGTTTGCCTGTTAACATCATTCAAGGCTCTATTGTGCAAACTACATTACCAAATGAGTCATTTGACTTGATACTCGCTGAATCAGTTCTTGCTTTTGTAGATCAACAACGTGCATTACAGGAGATTTATCGTTTATTGAAGCGAGGTGGACGCTTCATTGCCATTGAATTCACCATTCCAGAATTACTGCCCTCTCAACAAGTAGAAGACATCCAACAATTTTACGGATTTGATGCTCTCCTGATGAAAAAGGATTGGGTAGTCTTATTGCAGCAGGCTGGTTTCCATAATATTCGCATACAAAAAAATAAATCTATCTCATCAAAGCCTGAATTTAATTTCTCCAAAGATATTGAATCAGCGCTATATGATAAAATGGATCAACATATCGCCATGAGCGTTAAATACGAAAAAATTTTGGACTATCGTATTTACTCCTGTACAAAATAATTGCATTTCGCCAGCACCCAAAGCGTTGCTGGTTTTATTGTTTCATCACTTTATGACAGGTGTCATAAAAATCCTTTGACTGCTGTGAATAGGTTTTCTCTCTGCCCTTTCTTATCATTAATGTAAGAAAACAAAGAAAGAGTGATGGAACATATGCAAACACAACAAAGACTCCCCTTTATCGATATGTTAAGAGGCTTCGCCGTTTTAGGAACTCTTGGCACAAACATCTGGATTTTTGCCTATCTTGGCGATCTATCGTATATCACAACAAGTAACTATAGTGGTTGGTGGTCCTTGAATGATTTTTTACGAATGTTAGTATTATTTTTAGTCAATGGTAAGCTGCTTGGGCTGTTAACAATTATGTTTGGCGTAGGCTTACAATTAAAATATCAGCAAGCGTTACGAAAAGGAAATACTTGGCCTGGCATGTACCTTTGGACAATTATTTTTTTAGGTTTGGAAGGGCTACTCCATTACACCCTTGTCATGGAATATGATATTCTAATGAGCTATGCTGTAACAGCTTTCATCGTTGCCTTTATTATAAGATTAGGCGACAAAGCAATGACATGGGCGTTCTATCTTTTTGGTAGCTTTCACATCCTCTTGATTATGCTTATTTTTATAAGCTCATTACAAGGGGCAATGGTTTCCTTCAATGGCATGGAGTCAGTCGCTGCACTATATGAAAATGGCACATGGCTAGCTCAAGTACAGCATCGCCTGACAAACTTTTTGTTTTATCGCACGGAAGCTATTTTTATTATCCCTATGAATGTCTTTTTATTTATACTAGGTGTAAAGTTTATGCGTAATGAGGTTTTTTCATCGACAGACAAAGGTCGTCAGGCTCGACAAAAGCTCTTCAAAATCGGTGTATTCATTGGTATCCCTTTAAATCTTCTTATTTTTATTCCTGGAGGACTTTTTGATTTTCCTGTTCGTTATTTATGTGCGCCGATTTTATCGATTGGCTATATTGGAATTTTTGGTAAGCTGGTAGAATATAAGAGGCTAGATTGGCTTTGGCACCGCTTTGCAGATGTTGGCAAAATGTCTTTGAGCTGTTATGTCCTACAAAACGTACTTGCGTCTATTATTTTTTATGGATGGGGGCTTGGGCTTGGAGGACAATTAAATAGCATTCTTATTATTAGCATTTGGCTAGCTCTATCTTGCCTTCAACTAGTTCTAGCATCATTTTGGCAGCAGCAGTTTCTTATAGGCCCGTTGGAGTGGATTCGAAAAAAAACCATTCAAGCCATGACAAAGCATTAAGCAACAAAGGACGGTGTAAGCAATAAAAATTTATCCCAGAGAGCAAGTAAAGCATTATTTAATCATCGATACCGTATCCTTGATTGTCCTGATAACAATGGTGTTATGGTCAGATTCAGCGCTCCCCTTCCCGGCAAAAATAGCTGTCTTAGGCTTGTACTTAGGTGCTTTCTATTTCGCTTTATGGTATCAGGATTGGAAGATGCTTCTTGCGTCACTTGTAGGATTCGTTGTTATTAGCATCTTGGGTATTTACGAGGACATCTTCATGCTTATCTTCGGATTTACATTTGCAGATTTATTAGGAAGAGCTAAATCTAAATGGCATATCGCTTGTGGTATGCTAGGCATTGCAGTCATGTTTTTAGTCGTCATAAGGATGACCACAGATTCCCTATTACCCATTGAATCACAGGTACTAGCACCCATGATGATTATTCAATTGGTATTCCCTGTTCTCATTTATTATGTAGAAAAGTCGAAAAATCTACAATCCGAATTGGCTGATGTCAATACCCAGCTCGTTCAACAAGAGGAAAGACAGCGTATTGCTAGAGATCTTCATGACACGATTGGTCATACCCTAACGATGATTAAAGTTAAAACAGAACTTACAACAAAACTTATTGATCGAGATCCTACAAGCGTTAAACAAGAACTAAATGATATATTAGCTACAACACGTACAGCCTTAA
This sequence comes from Lysinibacillus sp. UBA6686, assembly GCF_002455205.1. Lineage (NCBI taxonomy): Bacteria > Bacillati > Bacillota > Bacilli > Caryophanales > Bacillaceae > Lysinibacillus > Lysinibacillus sp. UBA6686. The sequence continues at coordinate 52,152 of NZ_DKJS01000073.1, forward strand.
AACAAGTACGTGAGCTAGTATCTGATATGAATTTTGTTTCGTTACATACGGAACTACTTCACTGCCAGCAGCTTCTACAAAGTGCTAATATTACTACAACTATAAACAATTACTGCCCTAAAATTGTTCTTTCAAGTGTAGAGGAAACGATGCTAGCTTTATGTGTACGAGAAGCTACTACCAATATGCTCAAACATAGCAAGGCAAAAAACTGCCAAATTACGATACAATGTCAAAATGGCCAATATAGGCTTATTATCAAAGACGACGGGATTGGCATACAACAAAAAGGACTTGGTAATGGCATCAACTCGATGAAAGAAAGAATGTATGCTCTTCAAGGTGATGCCATGTTTGAAGGGAATACACCAACAGGTACGAGGGTGTTATTCAGCATACCAATTCAAGATGGAAAGGAGCCTCCAACATGATACGTGTTTTACTAGCAGAGGACCAACAAATGTTACGGGGTGCCTTAACATCGCTTTTGTCATTTGAACCAGATATTGAGGTAATAGCTGAAGTTTCAGATGGGCAAAAAGCATGGGACTACATCCAACAGGAGCTACCTGATGTTTGCTTAGTAGATATTGAAATGCCTAATCTATCAGGATTAGAGCTTGCTGAAAAAATTAAAGAGGCTCATTTACCCTGTAAAGTGATGATTGTCACAACGTTTGCACGTCCTGGCTATTTACAAAAAGCAATGGATTGTGAGGTGCACGGCTATCTACTGAAGGATGAACCGATAGATTATTTAATTGCTACTATTCGAAAAATTATGCAGGGTGAAAAGGTTGTTAGTAAGGATTTAGCCGCTACCTTATTTATGAAGGAGCACAATCCTTTGAATGAGCGAGAAATTGCCGTTTTACAGCTGGTGAAGGAAGGCTTGACCACTCAAGAAATCAGTAAACAATTATTCTTAACAAAAGGTACTATTCGCAATTACTTATCGACCTCTATTCAAAAGCTTCAAGTTGAATCTAGACAGCAAGCTGCTCAAGTTGCTAGTGAGAAAGGCTGGCTATAATAAAAAATCTCGCCACGTTGTGACGAGATTTTACCTATTTGTAATTACCTTTCCTCACATGTTGCTATAGCCTAGGTGGTACATTTGCCTTTGTCACCGTCAATACCAAAGAAGCCTATATCCCTTTATTCAGCACCTGCTTCAATAAGGATATTTTCAATCTCTTTGAATCCTTGCTTTTTCGCATGCTGTAATGGTGTCACATTATCATTATCTGGTATATTCACATCGGCACCATGGTCAATTAATAATTGAACTACCGTTTGCTGTATTGGGTTTCCATTATTTAGAACAATTGCCTCCATCAATGCAGTCCATCCCAAAAGATTCACATGGTTGACATTAATAGTCGTATCGTTCAATAGTTCCTCTATGACCTCGACATGACCATGCTCTGCTGCCGGAATTAATGCCGTTCCTCCGTAGCGATTTACAATGGTAGGATCTGCGCCTGCTTGAATCGTGAGTTTTAATATATCCAGATAACCTTCCGCACCTGCATATAGAAAAGGCGTATTTAGTAAATCATCCTGAATATTGACATTGGCACCTGCATCAATCAATAATTTTACTGCTTCCACATCCTGATTGTACGTGGCAATCATTAATGCTGTTCTTTTTTTTGAATCCTGAGCATTGATATACACCTTTTGATCCAAAGCATTTTGGAGCGCGACCAATTCCCCTTTTTCTACTGCTTGAAACAATTGACTAGTCAAATCTGTAGCCATCTCCTCATTTCCTCCTTTATCAAGCTTTATAGCCTCAGTATCATTTGAGGCACATCCTTGAAGTATAAATGTTAAAGCTATGATGACTGCCTGCATTTTCTTCAACTGTCATACACCACCCTCTCTGTTAGGATGTCGCCATACTTTCTTTAGCGTAAGTGGTAATGTTAAATAATCCATTAACCTCAATGAAAAGATAAAAACTTATAAAAGTCCCTTCTATCACAACCAGATATTCTCTTTTAAACATTTAAGCGGTATCCTGCCCCCCACACAGTTTCCAAAAATTTTGGCTGAGCTGGATCATGTTCAATTTTTTCACGAAGCTTTCGGATATGCACCGTGACTGTGGAAACATCCGCAGCCGATTCATAGCCCCAGTTCCTTTCATATAGCTGCTCTTTACTTAATACTTGATTTGGATGTTTGACAAAAAACACGAGCAAATCAAATTCCTTTGTGGTAAAGGAAATTTCTTCGCCATTCACGAAGACCTTTCTGGCAGATGTATCGATTGTAATGCCATGGATGGACATCATATGGTTCGTTTGCTGGTTTGTGGCTAGACGCTCGTATCTTGATAAATGTGCCTTGACCCTAGCGACAAGTTCACTTGGACTAAATGGCTTTGTAATATAATCATCTGCACCTAGACCAAGGCCACGAATTTTATCAATATCCTCTTTTTTGGCTGAAACAAATAATATTGGGATGTTGTTCACTGCACGAATCTGTTTACAAATTTCAAAGCCATTCATCCCTGGAAGCATAATATCCAAAATTATTAAATCATAATCACCCTGTATTGCCTGCTTCAGCCCATCCTCTCCATTATGCTGTATGTCTACAGTAAAATCATTGATCTCTAAATAATCACGTTGGAGCTCCGCAATGCTCACTTCATCTTCAATTAGCAGTATTTTTTTCATTTTCTCTCACCCTCTCCTCAGCCTTTTTCAGTGAAATGAATATGCTAGTCCCCTTAGTTAATTCGCTCTTCGCCCAAATATCGCCACCCATTTCAAGCACGATTTGTTTCGCAATAGCCAACCCTAAACCACTACCTCCTGTTTGCGAATTTCGAGAGGGCTCCGCACGATAAAAACGATCAAAAATATACGGTAAAGCTGTAGGTTCTATGCCCATACCATTGTCTGTTACTTGTATAATTGCATCATCTACTTGCTCATGCAGGGAAATAATAATTTGCTTGTATGGTTTATCCATATATTTTTCACTATTGCTTAATAAATTCGACAGTACTCGTCTTAATTTATCCCGATCAGCCATGGCAAAAAGAGCTAAACCCCATGATATATATTGAATATGAATGTCTCTTGCAATAAAGTCAAAGCTAGCATCCTCTACATAATCGTGCATATATTGATGAAGATTCACACTTTCCATTTGAAAAGGAATCTTCTTTAAGTCTAATTTAGAAAATAAGAAGAGCTCATCAATTAATACATCCATATCCTTTGCCTTCGTATAGATGGTTGTTAAATATTTATCCATTTTCTCCTCTGTATTTGCCACGCCATCTTTAATCCCTTCTACATAGCCAATAATTGAGGTCATGGGCGTTTTTAAATCATGCGAGATGTTTGATAATAATTCTTTGCGATTTTCTTCATATTGAAGCTGAAGTTTGACGGATTCCTTTAGCTTTACTCTCATTTCCTCAAATGATCGATTGAGCTGACCAATTTCATCATTCGAGCGAGAAGTAATTTCAAAATCTAAGTCCCCTGATTTAATCCGCTCAGCACCCTCCCTTAAAGCTGAAATTGGATTGATGATACTTCTAGATACTAGATAATTTAATAAGCCGATAATCATCATAAATAATAGAAATAAAATACCTAGAAGAATAGGTAAAAGCTCTCGTGTTAATTCCGCATGGGAACTAACCTCTCTCAAAACAAAAATACTACCCTCTGATTTGTCAGGAAAATAAAAATCGAACTTAACGTACGTATAAAATGCTTGATTAATCATAATTGTGTCGCGTGAATTAATATTGGTTGCTTCAAAACCTGGTAAACTTTTGAGCAATAATTTTTCATGATCTTTCTGTGATGCATAAATAATTTGATGATCTTTTCGCACAACGGTTTCAATGGATGGTGCATTTATTTTTTGTAGCTGTTCTATGTCTAATAGCTGGAGGGGATTATTTTTTGCCAGTAATTTTAAATCTAGAAAAGCATTTTCTTCTACCGTTGTTAAAGGCTTTTGTACATAGGATTTTTTGTAAAAATGCTCAATTGCTTTGACATCACCTGTTATCGCAAAGGAAAAAAGAAAAACCGATGCTAATAAAAGCGTGATAGCAATAATAATTACCCCTACATAAGATAGCAAAAACCTTGTTTTAATAGACATATGCATTCCCCCAATATGCTGAAACTATTAGCAATGTATCATACAAATCTTAAAACTTTATAAAAACATGCTGAAAAATCTATAAACAATTCATCAATAATATAGTATTCCGCTTTCTAACGAAAAAAAGATACGGCACATTCACTGCAATGCCGTATCGATATTATTTTTATTTAACCTCTTCTGCCCATAATTTCTTCTTTGTTTGCCAGCCTAAGATAATGAATTCAATCAACACCACAGCTATCAATGAGGCACCAAACAATGGCATTAAAATTCCTAAAAGTATGAGGAAACTAACGAAAGGTATTGAAATTTTATGAGAAATTTGTGGTGGCGCAGATAGCTCCCCTTTTTTCTTCCGTAAAACCCAAGTGCGAATTCCCCACGCAATCACTGCTAAAAAGGCTAGACAGACAACAAGGTTTAATAACTTATTTGGCCATCCGAACAAGTGACCTTCATGTAAAGGAATTCCCCATGTAAAGAACTTAGCCAACATACCATAATCCTCGTAGTTAACTTGATCAATAAACTTGCCGCTATATTGATCAAAATACATAGTTGCTTCTTCTGTAGGCTTGACATCGAGACCTGTTACACCAGAGTTACTAGCCTTTGCTACTGTATAGACGCCCTCAGCGTTTGAAGGATAAATAATCGAAAAAGGCTTGGCGATATTCATGGCAGTGATTTCTTTTTCAAGATTAGCGATCGAAATTTGGTTGTCGTTTGTATAACGGACAGCGCCTCCACCATGATGCTGAGCATGTTCACCCTCAGATGTTGGTGCTTCTAATTGACGGGTTGCCCATGGAATTTCAGACACATCAGAAGTTGGTGGCTTTTGCTGTAATAATGGGTAACCGAAAGTTGGGCTTTCTGACGCTATATCAGCAAGTATCGAACCTTGAAAGGCAGACCATAAAAGCCCTGTAGAAATGAACATCACCATTGGAATCGTAATGAATGTCCCAACAAGCGCATGGTATCTTTTACTTTTTTGCCGTTTATTTTCAGACTTGCGCTTTTTCAATAAATTCCCTTTAAAGGTCATATAAAGTCCTGACAGTAATAAAAAGATCGTCCAGCATGCCGCTAGTTCTACTAAATAATTGACAAATGTACCACCAATAAATAGGGAGCTATGCGTATTTCTCATAATATTTGAAAATGTATAATTAGCATCCTGACTGCCAACCATTTGATTATTGTCATCTAAAAATACGTATTTCTCTTCTTTCCCATTTGATAATGTTAAACGAGTATTATATGGTTCTTCTAACATAATCACTTTAGTAGTAGAATATCCTGCAAATGCCGCTTCCGCTTTTTCTACGGCTTCATCAATTGTTAAGATCTCTTCTTTATGACTTTTGCCAAAGAAGTAATCATCATATAACTGATTCTCAACATCTGTGAAAAAAAGATAACCAATTCCACTCAATGTTAGTGATAGAAGCAATGGCGTAATAAAAAGTGCTGCGAAAAAATGCAGCCGCCAAAATCTTGTATAAAGTAAATTTTTCATAATTAATCTCCTATCTCTCTATTTATAGCAGATTAATTATATAAGTAAAAAGTGAAATATGAATGAAGTACTAAAGGCGGTTTTATGACAAACAAGTGTATTCCAATTGGTATTATTATTATTTACACCAACAAAATAGCTACCTCAAGCACCTGCGAGGTAGCCTAAAAAATAATCTATCCTACTAATTCTTTCATAACATTGGCATATGCAGCTAAAATTGACTGCTCATGTGCGCCATCATGTCCAAGATATTGTTCAACAAGCTCCTTTAGTGGTTTTGCAGCATAAGGCTCTTGCATAATTTCAAATTTTAATAAGCTTTCATAGTATTCAACGACTTGTGGATTCATGTGGACCACTCCTTTAATTTTTTACATAAAAAAACATCTTCCCTCATCAGAAAGATGTCTACTATGACAAATACACGACATAATACAGTGATTGCCATGGTGAAAAAAGCTTTCTATTAAACATAGAAGCTACCTGTTTTGCAATCATCGTACTATGAGCATGCAGGAGAATTTCTCTAGTCACACTCAACACCCCCTATCCTCGTAGGTTTTTTGGTTGTACTAGATAAAGGCAGGTCTCCTGGCTTATGTTCATCACACCTTTCACCTTCCCATTACAATACGTAACAGTGGTCCATTGAAAGGCGCTCCCATTTACAGTTGCGGGACAGCGTCGGATTCCCACCGAACTTCCCTTTTAAACAAATCAAAAATTCCGATTTGTACCTCTATCTTATTATTCCGTTTTTATTATTATACCATAAAGGTTTGTATGCATAGTCACAATCCAGATAGATTACTAATATCTATAGATATCATATCTATTGGAAACAAAGCTGTAATCGATAATGTACCAATGCATGTTGCTGTTGAAATTAAGAAAGCTATTGAAAATTTTAAGGCAATACAAAAGGAAACTTCCTCTGCACCAACTGTAGCCCAAAAGAAAAGGATATGTACGATGTTGCAGACGAAATCCGCGAATTAAAGGATTTATTAGATGCAGGAATTTTAACACAAGACGAATTTGACGCGAAGAAAAAGCAATTGTTAGAAATCTAGGTCACTCAAAATTAGTGGCTTTTTTCATTACAACTAAAAAAGGCCAGCTCGCCTAAATAAGATTTGCTGGTCTTTTGTATGTAACTAAATAAATTTTCTTGCTTAAGGACTATAAATATTATTTACCTCTGACTTTAAACTTTCTACAAATTCAATTATTTGTTCCATTTTTACTATTAGACAAAATGCAGGACCACATTCTCTTGGGCCAAAATGATACTTTTCATTTGCATCTAATACAAAAATTAATTTATAACGAGTCTCCGATTCAATTCTTTCATGTTCAGGAATTTGAAGAAAACCGTGCTGGGGATAAAAATAATTTCCATAATGAGGGATATGGTAAATACTCAATCCTGGATCTTTAGGCTCTAAAATACTCAAATGAATACTATCAAGAAGTTTCAAATCTTCTAACAATTTGAAAAAATCTTCCTTTAAACAGGCAATTTCCTTATGTACCTCGGGAAAATCTCGACCCGCTCTAAAATAAATATAGAATTTCACACTTGAATCATTGACTAATTTTAAATTTATTTCAACTTCGCAATTTGGTTTACTAGAGTAGTCTTTTAATACTGCCATAAGTAAATCTCCTTCTTTCTAATTTAATAGTATGATGATTTGTCAAATTAAGTGCAACAATTGCTTTATAACCTGTTAGCATCTTCCATGATAGTAACTTCAAAGTGTGGCCGGTCAATGTTACCTAACCAATCGCCACCCAAAGTAATACCAGCTTGCGTGCAATCCCCTACTCGATTTAGTATTGTAACATCATATGTCCTTCATAGATAATAAATAACAATTACATATTTTTTATGGAAGCATACGGTCTACAATTAAATCATGGTCCGATTCCTTGAACCGAAAATTAAAATAATTTATTGTCTAAATTATTCCTAACGAGTAAAAACTAAAATATGTAAAGTCAATTGCTATGAATACATTCTGATGAATAAACCTTTTTCAATCAGTCCCCTCATTCATAGCAATTGTTTATTCCTACTTATTTTTTTGAATTACCAGTTAAATTATTAGCTACAGCTTGTAATGGCTGATTCATTTGTTGTGACGATTGGTTTGTTTGATGTTGAGGTTGCTTCGCTTGTTGCAAAGGCTGAGTCATTTGTTGCAATGGTTGTGCCATTTGTTGTATTGGCTGCATCATTTGTTGAGCATTCTGCAGATTTAATTTATTCGAAATATTTTTTATGAACTGTTGAAGATTACCATTTTGCATTCCTCTAGCTACACCCAAAATAACAGCTCCAATTACACCCCATGTAAGAAATCTCATTACAAAAGCCTCCTTATGCTAAATATTTTTGAAACAGATATAGTATTGGGAATCAGGCTAATACTATACTGCACATTTTTTGGGTTATTAATTGTTGATACTCTAAAGGTAACATCATCCCCATTAAAAATTGTTGCTTCATGTATTCAAAATATTTACTCCTTATGCATAAAATAATTTTGGTACCTCATACTTTATGTGTAGACTTATTAACTGCTATAAATTGCTTATTGACTAAACTGGTATCTCACATTACTCCTTGCAGATATTCTACTCTCTACCTCAAGCCCTACACATCGACAAACATCCTATTCGCATGTCAACTAACCATAAAAATAGCCCCCTTATCAAATAAATAAGAAAGCTATATAATTCATAATCTATCACTTATCTCCAACTGGCTTTAATGAATTCACCGGAATCCAAACATTCGCACCGTGAGCGTTATTTACATCCACGCCTACAAATAGATAGCCATTAATTTCCTCACCCCATGAAATTACAATACTCCCCTTTTTATGCATTGTTTCAGATTTAGCTCCATTTAATGGAGTACTTTTCCCACCTGCATCTTTTGTTAACTCAAAAAATACATCTCTTTTTCTCGACATTGTCTCAGCGATTTTAATGTCTGTACCAGGATACTGAAAACACTCACCGCCAGAGCAATATGAAAGTAGTTGTCCATTATTTGTAATAGAAATATTCCCATCGCTTCCTTTGAACCACGTTCCATAAGATCCGGCACCATAAATACCATCACGATTAATAATGATATAAGTTGGATTGTTATAGAAAGATGAACGAATTTTTATTGGTACTTCTTTGAAAACTACCAAATCTGTTGCTTGTACCCGATATTGCCCCATCTGGTAAAATGTTTTGCCATCATATTTTTCAATATCATACGTTTTAAAGAAGTTATTTCGCTTTACCACTAACGAATCAAACGTACCATCCGAATTTTTTTTGTATACCTTGATGTCTTTTTTAAAGGTCATTTTTCCTGTTTGATCTTTTACAACCTCTGCTCCATCATACATCACTTTTGCTTCTGATTTTGTTGGATTTACTACTGCAAATACAAATGCTGCTAGTAACACAATAAAAAATTTCCTCATTATTCTCCCCCTCGTATTTTAAAAAAACATAATCTTAGTATTATATACTGTAATCAAATGTTCTACCAACGAATGTTAAAAAATCTAACAAAAGTAATATAATCTCATACTCTCGGAATTTAATTATATTTCCTTGTTCCCATTTCTATTATTATTTCAAATTAAAAACTAAAGCTCCCCTTTAGCTCAATAAGGTAATTTACAAATGCCTATTGAGGTGTGAGACTTCACTGAAAGAAGTTAAAAACAAACTTTTTTTGATTTTAAGACTATGTTACCATATGTGGAAATACATGTTTCGGGAGGAATACATATGAAATGTAATAAAATCAGAATACTACTATTAATTTGTTTACTCATTATCTTAGTTTTATCTGCTTGTAGTAAAGAAAATGATACAGGTTTTGATGATCAATTTATTGCTGATTTAAAAGACTATATTCAAGTAGAATGGGAATATAAAAACATAGAAGAGAATAATATTATTAGTTTGATTAATTTACATAAGTCACAATCTCACTCATTTCTAAATTCTAGTGATGAAATAAAAGAAACTCTTGCCCAACAGCTAGTATTCTATGAAGATGCAACAAATTATTCAGATATTAAAATTGATTTCAATCCTAAAATAAGCTCGCCAGAGGAAAAAGAAGTCTATGATGCGATAGATGATTTTAAAACCAAAAAACTCTATCATTACACTTCAACTACCAATTTAGTCGATACAATTAATCAAGTTCCTATACAAAATGCTAAAGAAGAGTATGAAAATACTTTACGTGAACTAGATAAATCATGGGATCATATTAAATCTCTATCAGAAAAGTATAATTTGAATCTTTTTGGAGATGAAGAATGAACTATTTTTTATAAATTAATCAAAGAAGCCCCGTTTTACCTAATGTATAGAGCTACTTAACTTACTCGTCATCTATTTCAAATTTAAACTTTATTAATTACGTCTTGCTGAATAGCTTGCATGTGATTGCATACAAGAAAAAAGCGTCCGAAATTTTACTATTTTGGACGTTTTATCATTAAAAATCTCATAAACTATACATAAAAACAGTTGATTGTAAATATTTTACATTAAATATATTTGCATTCCATTTATGTTTAATATACCCTATGTATATAGACATCTTTTTACAAGGAGTCAATACAAATAAGAGGAGTGCATTAAACATGGCAAAAAAAATGAAGAAAAACAAAAATGAAGAAGCTGTAGCTGAGAAAAAAGCAAAGAAAAAGGCTGACAAAAAGAAACTTGAAAAAAAATTAGCGAAGAAAAAAGCTGAGAAAAAAGTACAAAAGAAAGTGGCTAACAAAAAAGATAAAAAGAAAAGCAGCAAGAAAGCGGCTTAACAAAAAAGTAGCTGGAGAAAATGAATGGTATTCTCCAGCTATCTTTATGTGGATTAAAAATATGACATAATATGCAGTCATACTACTATCTCACTCAGCAAGCAAAAATAGCGCCCCATATTAAAGACTTCTAATAGGATCTCATTACCCACAAAAAAACAAAAAACACCTCCAATAGATTTTAATATTCTCTAATAGTGTCAGTAGCGTTACTTGCACACTATTTCTTTTAATTTAATATGGAAATTAAAATTTCGTACTTAATTGCAAATAAAACTTAGGGGTTGATTTGTTTTCTTTTTCTTTAAAGGTGAAATATTGCAAAAACTAATATGATTAGTTAAAATTGAAATGCTATTAGTTTTTGGAGGAGGTATTGTCAAAATGAAAGTTACGAATATTGGTACGGTGTTTCAATTGTCATTTATGCCAAGAATATTTCCTGTTAATTGTTATTTTGTAGAAGAAGAAAGCGAGCTTACCCTTATAGATACAGCACTGCCTTATAGTGCAAAAAGTATAATCAATGCAGCTAAAAAAATCGGAAAACCGATTACAAGAATTATCATTACCCATGCACATAGTGATCATATAGGAGCACTAGATACATTAAAAGAATTACTACCAACTAGTCAGGTATTTATTTCTTCCAGAGATGCGCTTCTATTAGAGGGAAATAATACCTTACTTCCAAATGAAAAAAACACACCCATTCGAGGTGGCCTTCCAAAAAGTATTAAAACCAAACCAGATTTATTACTGGAGGAAGGTGATCGTGTTGGCTCCTTAGAAGTAATTGCAACACCGGGTCATACACCTGGTTCCATCACTCTATACGACACACGTAATAGAAGTTTAATTGCTGGAGATGCGCTTATAACTAGAGGAAAGCTAGTAGTATCGGGTATGATGAATCCATTTTTTCCGTTCCCTGCCCTAGCTACATGGGATAAAAGCACTGCTCTTGAAAGTGCACGAAAATTAAGTGATTTTAATCCAGGCTTACTTGCTGTGGGACATGGAAAGATGTTGGAACAACCACAGAGACTTTTAAAAATAGCAATAGCAGAAGCAGAAAGAAGTCTTTACAAACAAAATAGGAGATGAAAATAAAATGTCTCGTCGTATAAAGTTAGATTTATCGATTATTTTACAAAAGGCAGTAGAAATAGTAGATGAACAAGGCTTGGACCAACTTTCAATCGGACTATTAGCAGAAAAATTGGACGTGCGACCGCCTTCCTTGTATAACCATCTTGATGGATTACATGAATTGAGGCAGAAGTTAGCCATTCAAGGAGTAAAAAAACTTAATGAATATATGCTTCAAGCTGCAGTTGGACGTTCAGGTGATGATGCCATTCGTGCAATTAGTAAAGCATATATTCAATTTGTTCGAGAGCATCCCGGATTATATGATGCTAGCACTCGCTTTCCTGATGCTAAAGATCAAGAATTACAGCAGGCCCAAAGATCTGTTGTACAACTTGTCCTTCAAGTGCTAGATGCCTATAATTTGCAAGAAGAAATGGCGATTCATATGGTCAGAGGATTACGAAGTATTCTACATGGATTCACCTCCATTGAACAGATGGGAGGATTTGGTATGCCCCTTGATATCAATAAAAGCTTTTCAATCTTATTAAATACCTTTATTGAGGGCATTCATGCCGTTACGCTTAATGAGGGCAAATAAATAACTTTGTGAATGGAAAAACTTGACCTCGCAAGGAAGTCAAGTTTTTAATTGCAATGCAGCTTGTTGTAACTGCTGACGAAGGGTTTTTGTCGCTAAATCAATGGCAGCCATTTTCCAAAAATGGAGCAGACCATGTTTTTAGGGAAGCTGATAGGTTCCTTGAAATAATTGATATGTTTGATGCTCATCTTATTAGCAATAATCCACAACTCAGAAATGAATTTTGATGGTACTTTAAAACTTCCATTAATTTTGTTAGTAAATTTGATGGCAGATCAGGCAACAAAACTAATAAAATTTATAACAAAGAGACCACCTATTATAATCTATTGTCTAAATTATTCCCAACGAGTAATACTAAAATATGTAGAGCAATTGCTATGAATACATTCTGATGAATAAACCTTTTTCTATCAGTCCCCTCATTCATAGCAATTGTTTATTCTTACTTATGATTTTGATGAATTACCAGTTAAATTATTAGCTACAGCTTGTAATGGCTGAGTCATTTGTTGTGACGATTGGTTTGTTTGCTGTTGAGGTTGCTTCGCTTGTTGCAAAGGCTGAGTCATTTGTTGCAATGGTTGTGCCATTTGTTGTATTGGCTGCATCATTTGTTGAGCATTCTGCAGATTTAATTTATTCGAAATATTTTTTGTGAACTGTTGAAGATTACCATTTTGCATTCCTCTAGCTACACCCAAAATAACAGCTCCAATTACACCCCATGTAAGAAATCTCATTAACAAAAGCCTCCTTATGCTAAATATTTTTGAAACAGGTTTAGTATTGGGAATCAGGCTAATACTATACTGAACATTTTTTGGGTTATTATTGTGTATCTCGATACTCTAACCAGTTATAGAAAGGCACTGGACGCTCTCTGTGTGCTTTACCATCCACAGATGATTTATAAAGCACTACACATAAGAATTTTTAAATCACACCGAAATTGTATACATTTTTGATTTACATAACAATCCATTAAGATAATAATATTTGTTTCAGATGCCAATTGAAGAGTATCTGTAAAGGGAGCAATTTGCGAACAACTTGTGTCTTAGTCTAAGTCACTTCATTAATTGTACATAGCCTATACTATATCAATTGAAGGGAGTTTAAAAAAATGGTAAATCCAATGCGTTTTAACGAAGGACGCCAATTTTCCCCAGGTATGAGACCATTTTTTCCAGGTATGAGTCCGTTTTCTCCAGTTGGAAGACAATTCTTTCCAGGTGCGAGCCCGTTTTCTCCAGTCGGAAGACAATTCTTTCCAGGTATGAGCCCGTTTTCTCCAGTCGGAAGACAATTCTTTCCGGGTGTAAGCCCGTTTTTTCCATCGGAGATCGAGTTTTTCCCAATTGAGATTGAGAGTCCGTTTTTTGGGAACCCATTTTTCCCAGTCGGAACTCCGTTTTTCCCAGGTATGAGACCATTTTGAATATTTAAAATCATTAGATGATTTACAGTCATTTTAATGATAAAGATGATTTAGGTTTTCCAACAATTGCTGCTCTTATCATGGGATAAGTCACTCAAAATGAGTGGCTTTTTATATTTTCTTTGTGCAACTCTTTTTCCACTCCCTAATTTACTAGTATGTAGGCAAAAACCTTGCCATAGACCTACACGATATTGACCTGTCATCATAAGTTTATATTTTATTGGAAGTGAATTATTATGCATTCATCAAAGGTTGCTTTTTTATCAGTTTTTAGCAATTCTCTTGTGGTTATTCTAAAAATCATAGTTGGACTTTTTACAGGTTCGGTTGCCATTTTATCGGAGGCAATCCACTCATTTCTTGACTTACTAGCCTCTTTTAATTGCATTTTTCTCTATATGAATTTCAAATAAACCAGCAGATAAAGAACACCCCAATGGACATGGTAAGGTTGAAAATATTTCAGGGACAATTGAAACACTTTTAATTTTTGTTGCAGGTACTTGGATTATTTACGAATGTGTTCATAAAATTATTACACCCACACCTATTAAACTTCCACTACTAGGAATACTTGTCATATTTTTTGGTGCATTAGTTAATATTTTTATCTCAAGAATTGTGTACAGAACAGTTAAGAATACTAACTCTGTAGCAATAAAGTCGAATGCACTCCATTTACTTACAGATGTTTATACCTCGTTAGGAGTTGCCTTAAGTTTATTAATTGTTCATTTAACTGGTTGGTATATTTTAGACCTAATTATCAGTATAGTACTAGCATTTTATATTATGATGGAAGCTTTCAAAATGATGAAAGAAGCATTTCCTCCACTATTAGATGCAAGTTTATCAAAAGAAGAAGAAATTAAGTAAATAATTGAATCATTTAAAGATGAATATATCGAGTATCACGATTTCAGAACAAGGCGCTCATGTGCTGAGAAGTATATCGATTTTCATTTAGTAGTAGAATCGCAAAATAGCATTGAAACAGTTCATGATCTATGTAATACCTTTCAAAATGCAAGCTATCATGAGAAAAGGACAGATGCACTCATTGCCCTTGCCCAATACAATGACAATCCAAAATGTGTAGATTTAACTGTCATTTTGGCGAACCTATCCGTCACTTTTAATGTTCTTTCCACTTGTCAATCAATAAATTTTTTGATATTTTATAGTTAGTTATCCAACTAACTAATTAAGCTAGGAGGAATTTTAATGGCAAAACCAACTGGTATAGCAAAAGCAGAGCTATTAACAGCAGCCAAGCAATGTTTAGTCAACAATGGTATTGAAAAATTCACATTGAAGGCTGTTGCAGAGCGAGCTGGTGTGACACAAGGCACCATTTATTATCATTTTAAAACGAAAGAACAAATTTTACTTGAAATTATTCAAAGCATTTGTGAGGATTCCTGGAGTGAGCTTTCAGTAGTAAGCAAAGAATTTATTCAAATTGCACTTCAATCAGCTAAGGGCCGTTACGAAAATAATGTATTTTATCATAAACTATTTTTTACCTTGATTGTTATCGGCTTTAATAATCCCTCCATAAAACAGCAAATTGCTGATATCTTAAAATCTGAAAATGAAAGTCTATTCAAGGCTATGTCAAAACTATGGGAAAAGTCACCAATAGAAGGTGTCTCGTTGGAGAGTTGGAGCATTTTCTTTAATGCGCTAATGGATGGTTTGGCTTTACAGGTCATGGTGCTAGAGGACTTTCCGATCGATCAGTTTTATGAAGAACTTGAAAAAATTATCGTTACACTTTATCAGCTAGGAAAATAATTTTTCAGGAGGTAAAACAATGCCATTCTTTTTGCTCTGGGGATTTTTTATTTGGCTAGCAGCAAGCACGGTTTTTAGGCTCACAGGTCAATTCTTTTTTACGCTTGAGCACCCTTTAATTATTATGTGTACATATCTATTTGTCGTTCCGGTAATTTGGACGGTGACAATCCCTATTTATTCAATAAAAAATTGCACAGGCATAAGAAGATTACAAGCAGCCATTTATATTGCACTGCCTGGTATGCTAATAGATGCTATTGTGCTACTATATTTTGATAAAATATTCACCAATTTATCAGCAGACATGGATCGCTTTTTTGCCTCGTGGCTGCTATGGGCATACGCTTTGATTATCCTTACTGGATGTGCAAAAAATCCCTTTCTACTCCAATTTAAAAGGGTTTATTAAATACCCCATAGAAATAATTGAATCCATTCCAATCCCAAATTTTGAGCGCTTTGAATTTAGAGATCCCTTCGGTAATCGTGTGGAAATGATTCAACAATTATAACCTTTCGAGCAGCCAGTTTACAATTGGCTGCTTTCTATATTGGTACATTTCAATTGATGCTAAATTAAAATCAACTTCGCATTGGCGTAATTGTTGCTGTAGCTATGCTTTCGATACAAAAAACAATTGCTGAATGAAGATTAATACATCCTATTGAAACAATTGTAATGAAACTGTAAACTCAGGCGATGAAGCCTTTTATATCAAGCTATTAGGACAATTTCCAGCAATGCGTGGTAACATTTACCTCGAAGAAGACTTGCTTTTTCATGCTACGATTAATTCCAATGGCGAGCCAAAATAGGATTAATCCTAGCATTAGCTTTAGGAGGTAACTAACAACATGAATAAACGATTTTTAAGCACTACATTAGCATTATCAATAGGTTTTACTACATTAGGAATGGTACAGCCAGCTGTTCTGCCAATAGAGGTCGAAGCTGCTACTATTAATAATCTCAACAATCAACAGGCTGTTGCTGCAAAGGCAGAGCAACTAATTCAAACTGGTAAAAGTTTAATTGGAAAGGCAACATACAGCAATACGGTATACAAGCCTACATATCCATATAAGTTTTCCTGCGCTTCATTTTTGATGTACATTTTTGAGAAAAATGGTGTCGATCTTGCAACGTACAATGAAGATTATATGATGAAGCAAGGAACATATGTAGCTAAAAATCAACTACAAAAGGGTGATTTATTATTCTTTAAAAGTAAAAAAACTGGTACAGATCCTGATCATGTAGGGATGTATATTGGGAATAATAAAATCATTCACATGGCTGATTCTAAACAGAACATCGTAATTTCAGATTTAAGCAGCAAACCCTATTATACAGAGAATTATGTAACAGCCCGCAGAGTATTACCTACCCTACTTTCCGCTAACCCTGCAACAAAGGGTGATAAAGTTGTCGAAAATGCTTATAGCTATAAAGATAAAGTGACGATGAGTTCAACGATTAATGAAAAAAGTCTCCGTTTTACTGGCCCTGGATTTGTCGAGTATGTTTATCGTAAAAGTGGTGTAAAACTTGGTACGACCAATTTAAAAGAGCAAATGAAATTAGGAACTACGGTTTCACGTGCAAATTTAAAGAAAGGTGATTTAGTATTCTTTAATAGTACCCCGGGATCTCAAACACCTTCAATGGTAGGCATATATGCAGGAGATTATCGTATTATGATTCCTAATTCAAATGGAATTATTACTAGAGTAATGTTCGTTGATTATTATGATAAGCATTATATTACGGCTAAACGTGTTCTTTCAAATTAACAACAAATTCAATTTGAGTGAAAGACTATGACAAAAGCTTATAATCTTCTTTAGTTGCATATTATAGAATAATTTTATAAAGAAGTATTCCTCCATGAGGGTACTTCTTTTTTTAAGCGTTAAAAAACATGATTGAGGTAATATTTGAAGGTGAAATTTTTGTCGAATACATAAGAAAATCTTTGTTTTAGGGGAGGGCTTGCTGAATTGATGAGAATATGTGCACAATTGATTCGTATTTATGTTAGATAGAAGATCATCTGTACATAATAGAATGATTGGTCAAGGACATAAGTAGAAATTAGCTGTGGCATAGTTTGTCATATGAATAATTGCTATGAGCGAGTGTTGACCCGCTTCCAACGCCAGTGGAACGAAGAGATAAATTTCACGTCCAATGGCAAGTTATCTGTGCGAAAGATTAGCAACAACGAGTCGGCATCACTGTCGATTCTCTTTCGCACAGAAGATATTGAGGCTACAATCCTATTTATTGCTTAGGCTTCGTTTTGATACAAAATTTCTTCTAGCTTTTTATTTTTCTTTCAATTGATTGGCAAACTCTATCATGGATCGGCTTGACATTGGTCCCTTTATTAATACAATCGTTTCAGAATCAAGCTGCGATTTTAGTAGATCCAAAACACCTGCGACATCCTTAAATATATGAATATCTGCCTTCGATCCTTCCTTTATCGCTTGCTTTGCGATATGCTCTGCTCGATTGCCAATGGTAATAAGCGTATGAACATCTCGTTTGGCAACCATCGAACCAATTTCTCGATGATACTTTTCCTCAAACCTACCTAATCGTTTAATATCTCCTAAAATAAGAATGACTTTCTTTCCTTTTCCTATTGTATCTAATACTTTTAAGGCTGCTTCAACAGAAGTTGGATTATTGGTCCATGTATCATCTACTATTGTACTTTCTCCCATGCCCGTTGAAAATTCTAGATGTCTGGCCATTGGTTTAAATGTTCTCAAACCAGCGATGGCTGTATTGAACGATAATCCCATTTCCTTTGCCGCAGCGATAGCCGATAAGGCATTGTATACTTGGTGTTCTCCATAGCCAGGGACAAATACATTATACTTTGCACCTGACACCTGCAGTACAAACTTCATGCCATTTTTCATAAATTGAATGGTTGTGGCTTTATAGTCTGCCTGTTCATGTACACCAACGGTAATAATTTTCCCTTTGAAAGTATGCAAGGGAATTTTTTTGGTGTTTTCATCATCTGCATTAATAATTAATGTGCCACCTTCTGAAATACCCTCTAAAATTTCCGCCTTTGCTTTTATATAGCCTTCAAGATTTCCACATCCATCAAGATGATGTACACCAATATTTGTAATAATACCAATAGTTGGCTGATAGATCATACATTGATGTTTAATATTTCCTGTATTTCCTAAACCTAATTCAAATATGGCTGCTTCTGTTGACTTATCGATTCCCGTTAAATACGGTAAGGATTGACGAGGTTCATTTTTACTGCTAACAGATGCTTGAACATTCCATTCTCGACTAGCAATATGCTTAATCATTTCTTTTGTTGTTGTTTTTCCACAGGTCCCTGTCAAAGCAACCACTGGTATTTGAAATAGATTTCGATAATAGTCAATAAATGTCCAATATGCCTGCCCAATGCTTTTCACTTGGATAACAGTTGTATTGGCTAATGCATTTTTTAATTCTGCTGACGATTTATCTGAAATAACTAGTGCCGGACCTTTGCGATCTATCTCCTGCCAGTTGATAGTATCTCCCCTACTTACAAACATGAGCGTATGACTTTGAGTCAAATCATGCCGGTTATAATAAATTGCCTGCTTGACAGACCATTGTTCAGAACCGCACAATAAATCCCCTTGCAATACCTTCCTTAGGTTTTTTACTTTTATTTGTTGCAAATTTACTTTGCCCCCTTTCTTTGAAATACATCGCTAAGCTAGCGAGAAGTGAAAACAAATTTTATTAAAATATTGTAATGAATTGATAACCAAACTATTCAGGTGGTAATCCTTTCTTTCTTTTTAGATCTGTTGCTAAATTAGAAACCTGCTTACTATACATATCTCCTTTAACAAGAAGAATCGTATTTTCGTCCACTATATCTTGTAATAGTTTATAGGCGAGCAAACTATTTTTAAATGTATAAACTGGTGAACTTAACCCTAAGTCAACAGCATGATCTGCCATAATTCGTGCATGCTCTCCGATAGTAACTAGAACATCTACACCAATTTGATGAATCAATTCTCCTGCCTGCTCATGAATGATATATCCCCATGAGCCTAAATCGGTAATTGTTCCAATGACTGCAATTTTCTTCTTGTCCTTTCCAAGCGTCTGTAAAACTTTTAAAGCTGCCTCCAACGAAGTGGTTGTTATACTCCAAGTATCATCTAAAAGCATGGAATCATTGATGCCTTCAAATAACTGAAGCTGCTTATTCAGATGCCGAAAGGATTGTAGTTGTTTTGCTGCCATTGGAATGGTTATACCTATTTCATAAACAGCTGCAATGGCTTCTAATGCATTATATACTTGATGTTCACCAAACCCTGGTACGAATACCTCAAAGCTCTTGTTGTTATGAATAATAGTAAATAGCATTCCATTATTATGATAGCGAATATTGATAGCTCTAAAATCACAGGATTTATGCTTTCCTATTTTAATAATGTTGCCATGAAATCTTGAAAAATCTATTTTTTTGGTGTTCTTATCCTCAGCATTAATAATTAATGTGCCCTTTGGATGAATAATATCTAGCATTTCTCCCTTTGCCTGGATATAGCCCTCCAATGTTTTACAATAATTTAAATGGTGTGCCCCAATATTCGTAATAATGCCGATTGTCGGTTTGAAATATTTTCCTGCCTTTGTTACATCTCCAGGTGAGCCAACAGCAGTCTCAAAAACAGCCGCCTCTGTTTCCTCATCAATGCTTAGTAAATATTGTAAAGATGCTGTCCTAGAATTACTGCTAAGAGTTGTTGCAGATACTTTTTTCTCTGCTGAAAGTATATGTTTGATCATCTCTTTTGTTGTGGTTTTACCAGAAGTACCTGTAATGGCTACTACCGGAATATTAAATTGATCTCGATAAAAGTTTACAAATTTCCAGTAAGCTTCATCTGCATTTGTTACTTTTATAGTAATGATTTGCCTAGGAATTTCATTATGACTGTATGACCAATCTGTAACTAACACTAGTGGATAAAGTGGTTCAAGACTTTTCCAATTAACAATACGTTTACTCGTAAAAAGAGCCGTATTAGTTTTTTTCACTTGCTTTAGTCGATAAGCCCCGTGCTGAATCAATGTTTCCTCGGATCCTTGCACTAAATTGCCTGCAGTTATCACTGTTAAGTTCTTCACCGTAAGAGGCTTCATATCAATTTCCCTCCTTTCCTAACTAGTATATGTCTGGTCATAAAAGTTGCTTGGATGTAGACAAGATACATAACTAGAGGAAAACTATTTCTTCGCATATATATAATTGTGATTAAGTATCTCAGTACCACTAAAAGGAGTGATATACCTGAAAACGATTATATTTATCGGTACAAACAAATCTGGGTCCAGTCGTGAAGCAACGAGAGCAGCAGAAAAAATGGGCTTTTTTACAGTACTTTTTACAAACAATGAAAAGCAATTACAGCAGAGAAGAGCCTATCCAGATATCCATAAAATGATTCTTATTGATACGTCAAAAATAGAAGACATGAAGGATGAAATTTATAAATTAACAAAATCAGGATTAGAAATAAAAACGATTGTTAGCTTTGTCGATCCCTATGTCCATATTGCTTCCATCTTATGTGATGAATTTTGTGATAACTATACATCATCAACTGCCATTGAAATGATGGAAAATAAGGAAAAAACTAGAAATTATTTAAAAAATCAATCCTATTCGCCAAAGTTTTTTCTTATCAAACCACATGAATCCGTTCCGACAAACCTAGAATTCCCACTGATTGTCAAATCTCCAAAGTCAACGGGCTCAAAAGATGTTTTATTAGCCAAAGATTCAAGTCAACTAAACGATCATCTCCGTTATCTTCGAAGTAAGAATTTAGGAGAAACTATTATGATTGAAGAATATATTGATGGTCCTCAATATTTAGTAGAGGCAATTGTCTATAAGCGAAAGCCTCATGTGATCGGTATTGTAGAGCAAGAAATTACAAAAGGTAAACGTTTTATCATTACAGGCTATGGGGTTCTTGTAAAAGCTCCATCAGATATACAAGTTGGTCTTGAAGAAGTACTTCAATCCATTGTTAAAACATTTAACATTGAAAATGGTGCGCTGCATTTAGAGCTTCGTTTAACAAAAAACGGCTGGAAGCTTATTGAGATTAATCCGAGAATTTCCGGTGGCGCTATGAATAATATGATTTTTGCAGCATTTGGCTTTAATTTAGTGGAAGAAACATTAAAACTATTATTAGGGGAGCCTCCAAATATTCAGCCAAGACATAAAAAATTTGTCTACACAAAATATGTCATTGTCGAAAGTAAAGGGATTTTAGAGAGAGTTATTGGTAGAACCAGGGCATCTAAATCACCAGGTGTGGTAGATGTCTATGTGAAACCTAGAAGAGGAACATTGCTAACCCCTCCTCTATCCATGGGCCATCGCTACGCATATGTCATTGCAGAGGGCACTACATTGGCTGAGGCTAAACAAAATGCTGTCAATGCAGCCAAGGAAATAAAATTCATCTTAAAGGTCGCATAAAAAAGGTGGGGGTACATATATCCCCCACTGCTTTAAAAATATCCCGAGTAATTGTCCTTTTATAATTAGACAATTACTCGGGTTTTTTTACGCCTTATAAGTGTCATCTAAAAATTTAACTGTCTCAAACATATTCGTTTTACTAGCACCCTTAACTAAAATGGTGTCATGTGGTTCGATTATTTTCTCTAACAGTGCATGGAGCTCATCTTTATTTAGAAAATGATAAACTTTCGCTGGGTCCATCCCTATTGCCCTTGCAGCGGCGCCCATTTCCTCCGTTCTAAAGCCATATGTGATAAAAAGATCTATATCCTGCTCATAAACATATTCACCCAACTTACGATACTCCTCTTCTCGCAAATCCCCTAATTCCCGCATTTGACCAATGATGGCAATTTTACGTTTCTTCGCTATATTTGTCAGTACGTCAATCGCCGCACGCACACCCTGAGGATGAGAATGAACTGTATCATCAATAACAGTAATATTATCACGACAATTATAAATCGTAAGCCTTCTAGGCGGTTTTTTGAAATTCAGCCCTGCTTGAATGTCAACTGGACTAAACCCTAAAGTATCCGCAACTGCGATGGCATTCAAAGCATTATAAACATGATGTTCTCCTAAAATAGGAATATACATTGTTATTTCCTGTCCCTGAAGCTTTATTTTAAAGGTCATACCAACATCCTTATATTGAATATCATAGGCTTTATAATCTGCGGGACGATGAATACCAACCGTTATAATTTTCCCTTTAAATTGCTGTGTTTCTAAAAACTTAGAGTTATCATCATCTTTATTCAAGATTAATAAACCACTTTGATCCATTCCATGAATTAATTCAGATTTTGCCCTTGCCACACCCTTAATATCTCCATCAAAATTACCAACGTGTGCTAACCCAATATTTGTAATAATACTAATATTCGGTTGAATAATACTACAGTGATTCGTAATGATACCTGGGTAAGCCATTCCATACTCAAGCACTACCGCCTCATGAGAAGCGTTAATTTCCTCAGCATGTTTTTTTGTATGCTCAGTCGTATTCCAATAATCTTTCGACTCGAAAATTTTCCATTTTCTTGACAATATTGAGCCTAGAAAAGCTTTAGATGTTGTCTTCCCAGCACTTCCTGTAATAGCAATAATTGGTTTCTGCTGCTCTTTTGGGTGTGGGTGTGGTTGTGATTTTTGTTGTAGTTTTTGTTGTGGTTTTTGTTGACTAATTCCTTTTTTCACTTGTTTTTGGTTTTTCGCAAGATACATTGCATAGCGAATAGAATTAATCACAACATCTAGTTCTAAATAAAAAGCAGGAGGACAACCTGGTCGCCAGTTTACTTCATACATCCAAATTTTTTGTTGCTCATCTAAGCCCACATCAATCCCAATTTCATCAATCACCTCTCCAAATTGCACCATCTGAATTTCATCTAGGTGTTGAGCTAATGTTAAGGAGAAATGCTCTAGCATACGTCGAATATCAAAGGCCTCTTCCTTGAATTCCTGCTCCAAGAAAGGATCTAAATAATTCGTAAATCCTCCATTATTGATATTCGGAATAATCGAACCAGCAGGGGCAATTCTCGGATAAATAGTAGTGATAACCCATTTACCCTCGCCATTTTTTTGGACGTGAAGACGGAAATCATAAACCTGACCTGCCTTCGTTTTAGATTGGATATATGGCTGCATGATAAAGGTTCCTGTAGCAAGTTGCCCTTTAATTAATTCATCAAGCTGGTGCTTGGAATATAATCGCTTTTCACTATCCTTTCTTACCTCAAAATTCGTACTACCTGCTTTCGTTATAAAATAAATGCCTTTTCCCTTGCGACCGTCTATCGGCTTAAATACGACTTTTTTATAGTAAGTAAAAAATTTATGAAATAACTCAGCATTTTTTACAACTTCTGTTGGTATTAAATATTTATCAAATTCCTTTGCTTCCTTAAGACGCTTCATTACGTTCCATTTATTCCCTATAGAATGCGTTGTAAATGGGATTTCATCTTTTAATTTATCAATAATTTCCTTTGAAACTGATAATTTTTCTGGACTACCTGCATTATAAACTACATCTGGGAAAGGCATTATTTTTTCGAGCCATTCACCATTTTCATATACCTTTCCTCTTATGGATCGTTTGTTAAAATCTATGCTTTTTGGTGTAAAATAAAAAAATTGAGCCCCTTCCGCTTTTGCAACGGCTGCATATGCATATGACTTAATAACGGTTGTTGGGTCAAGTCGATGATGCAACATTCCGATAATTGTCATGTATCTCTCCCTTTCATATGATTCTCTCTCTAATCAATTCTGCCAATGCAAATGATTTAGTAGTTTTTATTACCATTTTGGTTCAATGATGAATTTCCCTTTTAGCATGTCAGGTTTTAATAATTGGATTGCAGATATACCACTAAATTCAATGGATTTTTCAGTGGATGTTCTTTCTAACCTCACAACATCAGCTATTAAATTTGTATCTTTTCCTTCATAATCATAGGCTCGTAGCAGTGAAACCGTCCCCCGACAACGCTCGATATCAACACCCTCTATACGGAAATACTCTGTTTCAAACTGATTAACAGTATCCATTAATCGTAAATGTGAGCCATTATGTGTTATGAGAAAGAAGGGAATCGTATCACTTCCAACAATTTTCACAAGCAACTGACCAAAGTATTTAGAATGAAAATCCTTCATGATATCCTGTAGAACCTTAATGTCGTTTAGTGCTTCACATAGAAAATGATTTCTTCTTTTTTCATGTTTCAATTTTCTCCAGCCCCTCCCGCGACTTATTGAGTCATCTGTTGAAGCTATAACAAATGATTCAACCCCTCTCGATATCATATGTAGAATGAAGGAATATGACGACTTTTTTCGTCATGTAAACTCGAACTTCCTAATTTTAGAATATTTTAAAAAACACTTGAAGCTCTAACAAAAAATGGATCACTAAATAAGTAATATCGTGCCATAGCATTACACTGTTGTTATATCTTATTGTTCAAAGCATAAATAAATTTTTACATTGTTGTTTACCTTTTTCCAATTGAATCGTTATCTAATTAGGAGGGTTGATATGAATGAGGAATTTGGTATTCAATTACATGAAAAATTAAAAGCAGTATACTTTACGCTGCTCAAAATGGGTGCTAATAAGCAGGATGCTGAGGATATATTGCAGGAGACAGCTTATCAATTCATCAAATACATAGACGGGATTGATGCAAATTATGCGGAAGCATGGCTATATCGTGTAGCAATTAACAAATTTTACGATGCCTTACGAAAGAAAAAGCATGCGAACAACTATGTACTCACGTTTAACTTGCAGGATTTATTAGATGAACAAACACCTGAATCATACGTACTACAAAAAGAAGCTCAGACTACCATTCAACAAACATTAAGCATGCTTCAGCCTAAAGAAATGGAGTTATTATTATTAAAATATAGCGCTGAATTAACATTAAATGAAATCGCTATTCTTTTTCAAACGACAGATAAAAGCATTAAAACTCAGCTTGCCCGAGCACGGAAAAAATTTAGTGAAGTTTTCGAAAGGACTGGTGATTATGGAGAAAATATCAATTATTAATAACGATGAATCATTTCAACATTTAGTGAAAAATGCCAAACGAAAGTCAGTAAAAAGAATCATTATCATTTCAATAAGTGTTTTTATAAGTATTGTACTCTTATTATGGGGACTAATTGCCATGGGACAATATTTTATGTATAAGGAAATGGATAAGCAAACTTTGCAGGATTATACAGATAGCCTATTTACAGGCGCTAATATCCAAACAATTAATACTAACTACAATTATTTTTTCTTAGCAGGTACGACAAAATCCAATCAATTTAAGGATATTAATGGTCACCAAATTAAATGGGGTACCATTGAGCATTTTTATACAATTTTAGGAACAAAAGCATATGTTGAAAATAATAGTAATCTAAATGGATACAATAATAGTTATCGAGTATTCCAATTTTATCCTTACACAGAACCAAAAATTGAAAACGACCTGTCTTATTTAAAAACTTTACCACCCTTCTACAATGTAGAGGTTGCTGTTTCCTTTACACAAGAAGTAACGTTTGAAGAGATGATTAAACAATTTCCTACTGCACAATGGGCATGGATTATTCAAAATGGGCTGCTTGAATCTATAGAGGAAGAAAAAGAAGAGGCAGAAGAAATGAAAAAAGAAATGCCTACTTTCATACCCCGAAATTATGGTTTAGTAAATGGTGATTCAGCATATGGCTTTCACATCTTAAAAGATCAACCGTTTCAGTCCGCGCAAAATTTTTTAGATGAAGTAGCTACATATGGTAATGATGAACAAGAAGGACTTGCTATTTTAAAAGAGAGAATAAAAGAAAGAGGCGAAGATGCAACAGGATTAAGTTTTCCATACCATGAAAAAGTATACGATGCCGAGATTTTAAAAAATACTATTGGTAACGCAGATGAACATTCCTTAAAGGTTAGTGGTGCTGTCTTAACGGGTACAATTGAAAGCATCCTGCCCTATTTAGAAAATGATGTTGTACACCATATAAGTGTAGGCGTTATTCTACCATACTAAGGAGGTACAGGTAATGAGAATGTTTAGTTATCTATTTATACTTTTCTTTTCAATAGTATTTCCCTATTTTATTATTCAGCATCAGCTACCAAGTCGATTCATACAAATGGCAGCTGTCTTTGTAATCATGCATCTATTAGCACTGCTTATTGTACATGCTGTGCTTCCTAACTCTCGTAAAACAATAGGCCTTTACCATACCGTTTTTTCAATTGTATTATTCGCGCCCATCTTCTATTGTAGTCAGGTGATATTTGATCAATCTATTGAAAATATTCA
Source organism: Lysinibacillus sp. UBA6686 (assembly GCF_002455205.1). Classification (NCBI taxonomy): domain Bacteria; kingdom Bacillati; phylum Bacillota; class Bacilli; order Caryophanales; family Bacillaceae; genus Lysinibacillus; species Lysinibacillus sp. UBA6686. The sequence goes on from NZ_DKJS01000073.1 coordinate 79,092, forward strand.
CAGATTTTATAGCGTTATTCCAACTAGCTATGTCATCCTATTATTAACCGTTATATTCTCTATTAATTTTTATAAGTTTAAAGATTCTTCCAAATAAAAAAAAACGTCCATTCATTTGGGCGTTTTCTTGTTGAGACTCTATGGTGTTGTATGTTGTTGATCTCCATGATTTAGTAGAATGACACCGCCAATAATCAGGACTATTCCAATAGCTGAATATAGATTAAATAAATCTCCCCATATAACGATACCCACAATTACGGTAAGTGCAGTTCCTACTCCAGACCATATCGCATATGCTAGACTCAGTGGTAATGTTTTCAAGCACAGGGATAATGAGAAAAACGAAAGCCCATATCCGAATCCAACCGCTATTGATGGACCTAAAATGGTAAACCCCTCTGAAAGCTTAAGCATTGTTGTCGCAAATACCTCACTAATAATGGATAACGTTAAAAACAGATAACCTCTCAATTGTTACTCCTCCTTAATGTCCGCCACCTGCAAGGTTGAGAACAATTACACCAATAATAATAAATAAAATTCCATAAAGTTTTTTTCGATTCATTAATTCCTTATAAAAGATCACACCAATAATGGCTGTTAGTGCCGTTCCCACTCCAGCCCATATCGCATATGCAGTACCAATGGCTAAGGATTGCAATGTTAGGGAAAGAAAATAAAAAGCTGTACCATATCCAACTACGACACCGATAGACGGTAGTATACGTTTAAAGCCATCTGTTTGTTTTAACATTGAGCTGGCAAAAACCTCTGAGATGATTGAAATAAATAGAAAACCAAAAGCCTTCATGTTTGATTGTCCCTCCTAACCCACTGTTTCAAAGATAGCATCCATTATATAATATTTATTCATAAATAAAGAGACCCTGGGAGCATTCTACTCTTAAGGTCTCTATGATTCTTCATCCTCTACATATTCTAGAATATCTCCTGGCTGACACCCCAATGCCTTACAGATTGCATTTAATGTAGAGAAACGCACGGCACGAACCTTTCCTGTTTTTAAATTGGATAGATTGACAATTGACACATCTACTTTTTCTGCTAGCTCACTTAGCTGCATTTTTCGATCAGCAAGCATTCGATCTAATCGAATAATTATTGTCATTTTTTCACTTCCTAAGCTGTTGCATCATATTCATCTTGTAAAAACGCTCCATATCGGAATACACGGGCAATCGTCCAAATGACTAATCCACATAGTAAAAGAGTCCAATTAACCCCCGTAAATTGGTAGGCTACCCCTTTGATTAATCCCGTATCGACTAGCAATTCTGCTAATTTAAATTGTTCAAAAATGGTATAGGTTACATACGTACGGAATGCTCCAACTGTTAAGCTTAAAAAAACAATAGCATAAGCAATCCATTCCATTTTTCTACTATTCGTTCCTGAAAAAATAATTCCTTTGCTTAAGTTGCTTAACACATTTCTAACTTGCACAACGATAAATAATAATAGTGCTATGTATATTGTAGCAGTAAATAATAATTTCAAGACATTCCATTTAGAGAAATGAAAATCATTGGCTACTTGATTGGCTAATTCGATTTTCAAGCCTCCAAAGTGAATAGAGGCGGCGATCTGCCCATGTACAAGTATATTATGGACTTCCTTTTCCGTCACTATAAATACTGCTACCAAAAGAACACCTATCATTGTTAGCGCAAAAATCATCAGAACCATTAAAATGGTGAAAATTGTGCGTAATCCTTTAGTTAACAATCGAAATTCCTTACTTTGGATTGTCTGCTCCATATCAAGCATCCCCTTTCTTATCTTTTATTATACATTTCATTTTATCTTTTACAATAATTATTTAATGTTTATCGTTAATTAATTATTAAAAGCTTGATAATAAAGTATATTTCATTTCCAGCTTGAATTTTTTATTGATGGAAATTCAACGGTAGGTATAGCTAGGAACTAATTGAAGTTAGTGACGTTCTATTAATGACGGAATCTATTCAACTAAACATCTCTTTATTTCTTTTGCACTCTTTGCAATAATTAGAGATAGCTAAACTTTGATAGAAAGGAGGGAGATGTTGTAATCTACCAACATCAATGAAACTATGAAATACATCATAAATTTCTTCAAAGGTCTAATGATTGCTACTATTGTTATCTGTATTTCATTTTTTATGGTAACGCAGCTGTTTAATACGCGTGAAACTACAATTCCTGAAGTTGTGGATGATCGTCCAAGCGTGGAAGAATTTATTGGCTCCATTGCGGAAACTGCACGAAAACTTGGAGCTGAAAATGATTTATACGCATCCGTTATGATTGCACAAGCCATTTTAGAAAGTGAGCATGGTCAAAGTGGACTTAGCACTGCACCAAATAATAATTTATTTGGAATGAAAGGTCGTTACCAAAATAACTCAGTAACACTTGAAACATCTGAGGACGATGGTTCAGGGAACATGACAACTGTGATGGCTGAATTTCGCAAATATCCTTCCTATGAAGAATCCATGGAAGACTATGTAAGATTACTGCGTAACGGTGTTTCCTGGAATAAAGATTTCTATGCAGGAGTATTCAAAAGCAACACGAAATCCTATACAGATGCCACTAAATTCTTAACAGGTTCTTATGCAACAGATTCTAAATACAATGAAAAACTCAATACAGTCATTGCAAAATATGACCTAGAGCAATATGATAGTCCTGTAAAAAATAAAAAAACAATTACTGTGGCTGACGGTGATTCTCTTACGCATATTGCCGAGGCACATAAGGTGAAAGTAACATCCCTTAAACAATGGAATCAGCTCCGATCTGATAAAATCGAAGCAGGTCAAGAATTAAATATTTTTCAATATTAAAATCTCCATGCTACTTTGGGACACCCCTTTGTGGCATGGAGATTTTTAAACTCTTCTTATACAAACATCTATAGCAATAATCTAAACTACTAACATTCATTTAATTACTGATTCGTCAATCTTTGAATCACTGTCTCAACTTCAAAAACACGTTTATTTAATGCACCCGTCCTATCCTCTACTTGATGAGCAATTTTTTCAGTGAAATTCCCTAAATTTTCAACAATGTTTTTCTGAAGCTCAGCTTGTCCAGCTTTTAGTTCCTGTACATCACTTTCAATTTTATCTAATCGCTGCTCAATACCGTCAAATCGTTTATCCATGCCATCTAATCGTTGATTAATCGGTGCTAACTCTTCCCTTAAAACAGTACGCAATAATTCTTTTAAATTAGTGTCCAATACATCCCCTCCTGGTCCTTTTACTTTTGATTTATTATAGCATAAAATAATCCCATGCTAACTATCTATTATTAACCATTCATTGAGGATATACATCGATTTTATCTGCTATTTACCCGTAAGGAATTGCATGGTTTTTCCGTCCCCATTTCACCTATGACGATTGCATCTATTAAATCATATAGTGCCCATTTTTTCATCACTCCATAATTTTAAGAAAACAAAAAAGATGCACTCTGTTTGTATACAGAAGCATCTTGCTCAACAAAGGTATTCTCGAAATGATTGGAGATAAACAATTGCTCCAATTCACTTTAAACTATAATTAAAGAAGTAAGCTTCCCACAGCCGTAAGTCTTGTAGCTAGGTCTTTGCGATAAAGTGGATGTTTACTATCCAAACTATTTATACTTACCTCACTCCCTCCAAGTGAAGAATGAATATAAAGGCTATCACCCATATATAAGGCCATATGTCCTGGAAAATATAATAGATCACCCTTTTGCAGATGCTCGAAGGGTATTTGTTTAATCGGAAAACCATCAACAATTTTAGCATCTCGGTAAATCAGTACGCCATGTAGCATATAGACCATTGAACAAAGCCCAGAACAATCAATGCCTAAAGGAGATTTACCTCCCCAACGGTAGGGAGCATTTAAATAGCTTAGTGCTGTTTGCACAACATTTTCTCGGAATTGCGAATCTAATAATCTATTTTCAGCATCTTTTGGTTGAAGCCATTTTCTTCGTGTATATCCTATTTCACCAGATGCTATTTGTACAGACACCCACTCCGAATCGTCCCCCTTACTTGCTAAAAATCGTACAATTGAGCCTTTTACTAGCGTCATTATTTTGCTACTTTGAATTTGCGGATATTGTAAAATATCTGCAAAGCTTTGAATAATGAAATGATTGGCTTCTTGTAGCCAAGTGTTTGTTTTTTCCTCATCCATAATTAAATATTTTTTTTGGCAAAATCCTTCATATCGATAGGCTGTCTGTATACGTACCCAATTAGCATCTATGTTAGCAATAATCTTTACAGGCATGCCATTAAGTACCTCGTCGACCAGTTCGGATTCTTCCTGTGGCATGGCATGTAAATTTGCAATCATTGCCGTCACAATAGCATTCATTTGGTCACCCCTTTCGCTTCACCAAATGCTTATACGCACTTTTTGATATCCGACCGATAAGCTGTTTTGCATACTCATTGTTGGTTACCTCAGTTATAAAAACGCCTATCAGATAATCATTTGAGCCATTGTAAACAATGCCAACATCATGCTCGACTGTTTCAAGACCACCTGTTTTATGAGCCATTTTCACATCATCTACTAAATAACGTTTTAGTGATTCATGGACACGTTGGCGACTTAAGATATCGATTGTCAACTTACTAAATTGTTTAGGTAGCAGATCTTGTTGATAAATTCGTGTAAAAAGATGAGCCATATCATTTGCTGAAGTAAGATTGTCAATTCCTCTTTCTAGCTTTTCGAAGTCCATCATCTTCCTTTGCAATTTTGTTTGCCTAAGACCAATTTGTCGAAAATAATGGTTGAGGAATTCCATTCCGATAAAGTCAATCAGGACATTGGTAGCTGCATTATCACTTGTAATAATCATCCACACCAGTAGCTCATAGATAGTACTTCTTTCAATACGCTGTTCACTGATAACACTATAGTCAACCCATTCTTCTGGTGCTATTCTAATCTCTTGATGGACATCTTGATGGTAGCGTTCTAAATATGTCAACACCCCAAGTAAAATAGGCACTTTAATTAAACTGGCGCTGGAAAAAACCGCATGTAGCTTCTCCTGTATGAAATAGTGATTTGTATTTGGGTCTTTGACAAATAAATGTACGTTATATGGAGCTTCTTCAAGCATTCTTTGAATAGCACGTACCATATAATATACCTACTCAATAACTCTTATTTGTTGGTTTTCTGTATTCAAAGAGATGGTGCTACCAAGAGGTAAAGACATTGTTGGTAAACAGTGACCACACGTTAAATCCATTAGAATGGGCTTTTTTAGTGGCACTAAAATCTCTTGAAAAATAGTCTGTAACGTTAAACTATGCTCCGGATGCTTCGGGTTATCTGGCCCACAATTAGTCCAAGCTCCTAATAAAATGCCCGCAGCCTCATCAAGCTTGCCCGCTAATTTAAGCTGTGTGAGCATTCGATCTACCCGATGTTCAGTTTCATCAATATCCTCTAAAAATAATATTTTATTCTTAGTATCTATTTCATATGGGGTGCCAAGTGAAGCTGTTACTAGTGTTAGATTTCCTCCAATTAGCTGTCCCGTTGCTTGACCAGCAGCAAGCGTTGTCATACTGCAACTAGGTGGATTTTTTAGCTGGTAATCATGACAAGTTGTTGCCATCACCTGTTGTTTAAAAGAATCCCATGTATATTCATCCATATCCTGCTGAATAAATTCCGTTGATGGCATAGGCGTATGATAGGTCACAAAGCCACATTTCTGATTAATGGCAATGTGTAAAGCTGTAACATCGCTATAACCAGCAAAGACTTTTGGATTGGCTCTTATTACATCGAAATCTAAAAGTGGTAGAATTTTTGTAGCCCCATAACCTCCACGAATACAGAAGATACCATCAATCGTTGAATCATTAAACATTTGATTAACATCAGACGCACGAAGTTGATCAGTTCCCGCTAAATAACCGTGCCTTGCCTGACATGTTTCTCCAACAACCACCTTTAATCCAAGCTTTTCAACACTTTCAATTGCTGGCTTTAATTTGTCAGGTGGAGTGGCACCTGAAGCGCTAATAAGACCAACTGTATCCCCTATTTTTAAAGCTTTTGGAAATATCATTTGTGTACCTCCATTTGTAGTGATGCTTGGTATTTTGCCATTTCCTCCTCATTTGCCAAGACAAAATGCCCTTCTTCTACTTCTTTAAATGATGGAGGATTTCTATCATAGCAATGCTGTGCTGGATCATAGATGTCTACGATTTTATTACGCTCCTTATAGGGATTAGGCTCTGGTACGGCTGATAGCAATGCTCGCGTATAGGGATGAATAGGATTAGAAAAAAGCCGCTCTGTTTCTGCTAGCTCAACGATTCTTCCCTTATAAATGACTGCTGTTCTGTCCGTAATAAAGCGGACTACTGACAAATCATGTGCAATAAATAAGTAGGTTAAATTTTTTTGCTGCTGTAGGTTTGCTAATAAATTTAAAACTTGTGCACGAATAGAGACATCTAAGGCTGAAATGGGTTCATCTGCAATAATAAATTCCGGCTCCATTACTAAAGCTCGTGCAATGCCTATACGCTGACGTTGACCTCCTGAAAATTCATGTGGAAAGCGACTTGAAAACTCTGGTAATAATCCTACATTTAAAAGTGCAGCCCGCACCTTTTGTTGGCGATCCACATCATTGTTGTAGTTTTTGGTATTGAGTAATCCCTCAGAGATAATATAATCAACCTTAGCCCGTTCATTAAGGGATGCCATAGGGTCTTGAAAAATCATTTGGATTTTCTGGGTAATTTCCCGATCCCAGCTTTTCGCAATCTTGCCATGAATGTTCCGACCACGATAAATGATCTGACCCTCAGCCACATCATTGATACGCATAATAGCTCGACCAATTGTAGTTTTCCCTGAGCCTGATTCTCCCACTAAGCCAAATATTTCACCTTTAAAAATAGTAAAGCTAACATCATTAATTGCCATAAATTTATGCTTACCCTTACCAAAAGCTATCTTTAAATTTTTAACCTCAACTAGAATCTCCTTATGACTCATGTGCATATCGTCTCCCTTCTTCAAAAAATGCCTGCAGTGCTTCAGGAGGTTGTACTTTAGGAGCAAGAGGATCTAACAGCCATGTACGGGCATAATGTGTATCACTTACTTGAAAAAATGGAGGACGTTCCACAAAATCAATCTTTAACGCGTATGGATTGCGTGGCGCAAAGGCATCTCCTTTAATATCTTGGAACAGATTTGGCGGTGTGCCCTTAATGGAATAAAGCTGCTCGCCCTTTGAACCTAGCTGTGGTAATGAGGAAATGAGTGCCCATGTATAGGGATGCTTAGCATTAAAGAAAATTTCATGTGTCTTACCAATTTCGATAATATCTCCTGCATACATAACGGCAATACGATCGGCTACCTTAGCAACGACACCTAAATCATGCGTGATGTAGACGGTTGTTAGCTCATATTTTTGTTGGAGATGCTTTAAAAGCTGTAAAATTTGCGCTTGTATTGTAACGTCTAGGGCTGTTGTCGGTTCATCGCAAATTAATATTTTCGGTTTACAAGCTAATGCAATAGCGATGACTATTCGTTGACGCATTCCACCTGAAAATTCATGTGGATATTGCCTGAAACGTTTTTCCACATCGTGAATGCCAACATCCTTTAATAATTTCAAGGTTTCTATATATGCCGCTTTACCCTTTAGGGACTGATGTAAAATTACGCATTCCTTAATTTGCTTGCCAATCGTTTTCAGCGGATTTAATGATGTCATTGGGTCCTGAGTCACCATCGCCACTTCTTTTCCTCGAATAGCTAACCACTCCCGCTCAGTGTTAAATTGTGTCAAATCTCGGTTATTGTACATAATCTGACCCTGATCAATGTAACCATTTTTATCAAGCAAGCCCATGATTGATTTCATTAGCACCGATTTTCCCGAACCCGATTCACCCACTATTGCCATACTTTCACCCTTATACAAATCAAGAGAGATATTACGAATGGCTGTTAACACCCTGCCACGAAGCGAAAATTTAATCACTAGGTTTTGAATAGTTAAAATACAAGATAGTGCTTGTGTCAATATCCTCATCCTTTATACGTGATTTTTGGGGTCTGCTGCATCTGCAAATGAATTTCCTATAATATAAAATGCAATTGTAATCACACTTAAAACGATACTCGGAAATATAAGCTGATATCGTAATTCTGGAGACATCATTAGCACCCGTCCTTCATTAATTAAATTCCCTAAGGATGGCTCACTAATTGGTAGGCCTAATCCAATGTAGGTTAAAAAAACCTCAGCACCTATAGCAAATGGAATTGCCAGACTCATGCGTAGCATTATGACTGAAATCAGATAAGGTAATAGGTTTTTTAAAATAATGCGATAATCTGGTGTCCCTAAACATTTTGACGCTAAGTTATATTCACGATCACGCAAAATGACAATTTGATTGCGAATAAACCTCGCCATTTCAACCCAGCCCGTAATACACATCGCAATAATAATGGTGGAAACACTAGGACGTAAAATATAAGACATTAAAATCAACACAATGGTTGTCGGAATATTATCAACGATGTTGTATAGTTGTGTAATTGGTAACTCCAATTTACGCGAAAAGCCCCAAAGTGTACCGATTGTTATTCCGATAATAGCTTCTACGATGGCTACGACGCAGCCAATCAATAAAGAGGTCCTTGTCCCTGCCCAAATACGAGACCATAAATCCTGTCCAATGGAGTTTGTCCCAAACCAAAATTCAGTATTTGGAGCAATATTCCGTGCCTGTAGACCTGTTTGTTCATCTAAATAAATTTCAGTAGGAGATTTTTGCGCTGGTAGATACGGTTGAAGAATTGTGAAGGTTACGATCATTAGCACGCCGACTAACAAAAAGATGGCGATTCGATTTTTTAAAAAGGATTTCCAGGTTGAACGCCAATAGGAATAGTTTGAGTAGGCTGTTTCTTCTGCCTGACGCTCATCCGTTACTGCAAATTCAAATAATGCTTCACGTGATCTATGAGAAATATTATTAATTTCCTCTGAATACATCCCCATTAGCGTACACTCTCCCCTTTCCCCCATTTAATCCGTGGATCAACAAGTGCCATGGCAATATCCCCTAAAATCAATCCAATAATCCCAAGTGAAGAAAAAACAAGGACTAAGCCCTGTACAATGGTGTTATCTTGGCGCTGTATCGCATCAACGAGTAAGCCACCCATTCCAGGAATAGAGTACAAAGACTCAATATAAATGGAGCCGGTAATGGTAAAAAGAATCGTTGCAGGTAAATATTGTGCCATAGGTATAAAGGCATTTCGTAAAACATGTTTAAACATTAATGTCCGCTCTTTCATGCCTTTTGCTCGTGCTAGCTTAATATAATCCTTGTTTAATTCATCCACCATATAACGTCGCATCCACATGGCATAGGAGGCAGTTGGTGCTAATGCCATTGAAGCAAGTGGTAAAATCCAGGTAATGGGCTTATACACATCAAAAAGCATTGGCAAATGAAAAATTTCCGTAATATACATTTGAATAACTAAATAGTAAACAGCAGCTGGTACTGCGACGACAATCACTATATAGCCAGTCCCCAATCGATCCAGCCAACGCCCTTTCATTTGAGCCATTAAAATACCAAGTGGAACACCAAGCATTAGAGATAACACAACAGCCCCTAAACCGAAAGCCAAGGAATACATAATTTTATCTGCAATAATTGTAACGACTGGTACATCTGTCCTGTAGGTAACAGATTTCCCCAAATCTCCTTGAAACAATTTACTGTAAAAGTTACCTAGTTGGACCAATAAAGGATCACGTAATCCTAAATTTGTTAAATATATTTCTTGTTGCGCAGGCGACATTTTATCAGCTGCTGCTCCTAAATAGCCTTCCTCTGGCATTAATCGTAATAATGAAAAAACAATTGTTAGGATGATAAAAAGAGTAATCACAGATTGTAAGAGTCGCTTCCCTATATACCACAGCATGGAATTATCCTCCTTTTTCAGAAAGATGAAAGGAGATGCCGATATTTTTTATTCGGAATCTCCTTGTTAACACTACGCCCAACGTTGATCCTACTGTGCTGCTTTTGCTAAGGCATTCGCACGTTCCTGCTCCCACTTTGCTAGCGCTTCTTTAAATTCATCATTGCTCATTGGTTTATCTAAAAGCTGTTGTCCCTTAAATTTCTCTGCTGTCACTCCAAATGGGGAATATTGAGCCTCGAAAGGATTTAATTTAGAGGCAACATAGCCGCTTCCTCCTACTGAATAAGGAATGACAAATGCTTCATCAATAAGGAAAGCCTCAGCCTTCGCAAACAATTCATATCGTTTTGCTGTATCGATTGCCGATTTTGCTTCGTCCACTAGGTTTTGATAGTTTGATTTACCATTAGCTTCTGTATAGCCTTCCGCTAATTCTGGTTTATTGTAAGTTCCATCTACAGTAAATGGGTCCGTATACGTTGATGGATCAGCATAATCAGGTCCCCAGTTGGCTTCTAGTAATGCAAATTTACCAGGGCGACGAACTTCTGATAAGAAGCCTGTGGATGGTCCTGCCTCTACAATAATATCGATATAGTCTGTTCCTAATAATTTCTCAATTTGCTGTTCCACCACTTGAGAACGATTAGCCCAATCTGGACTACCAGCATTATATGGCATTAACACTTTTACAGGGAATGTCGCCTTTCCTTCAAGTGCAGTTATTGCTTTTTCCTTGTATGCCAATGCCTGCTCTTTTTTAAAGGAATCCTGATTCGCAATATCCGCTAACGGTGCTAGTTGCGTATAATCGAGACCATCTACATCAACAAAATTTTTAGGTGTAATTGTATTGCTAAGCAAATCTTTTGGATTATATGGTTCTAAAGTTAACATGGCAGAAACCCGATCAAGAGCATGGAATAAGGACTTACGGAAATCCTTGTTGTTGACTGCGACCTTCCAGTTGTCAGGCTCATACTCTGCATCAAATTGAGGATTGAAGTTTAGTGCATAGAAGTACGTATAGAAGTTATTTTGCGTTTGACGAACTTGTGATTTTTTCTTATCATCTTTGAACCATTCATCAATAATGGACGTTGGAATACTTGCGGAGTCGATTTCCCCTCGTAAAAATAATTCAGGTGCAACCGTAGCCGCTTCTTTATTGTATTTATAGCGTATACGATCAATAAGCACATTGTCCTTATCCCAATACAATTCATTTTTTACAAGTACACGCTCATTTTGCGGTTCAAATTTGTCTAAAATATAGGATCCGTTATACAGGAAATTTTCACGTGTTGTTCCAAAGCTATCCCCTTTTTCCTCAATAAATTTTCCGTTTACTGGGAAGAAACAAACATAATTCAACATAGAAAGAAAATAAGGAGTAGGTGTTTCTAAAGTATATTCTACTGTATGTTCATCTGTTGCCTTTATGCCAACCTGCTTAAAATCCGTTAACTCACCGTTATAGAAGGCTTCCCCATTTTTAACAACCGTAGCAATCCACGCTGTTGACGATTCATTCTTTGCGTCCAGTACATAATGTAAGCCATCTACAAAATCCTGAGCAACAACATTCGAATATTCCTTCCCATCATGAGTAATCCACTTTGCATCTTCACGAAGCTTAAATGTCCATACCGTGGCATCATCATTGGAAGACCATTCCTTCGCTAGGCCAGGCTGTACGACACCATATTTATCATATTCAATTAATCCATCGACTAAGTTCGCTGCCACCGCAAACTCATTGGTTTCAGAGGTTTTTAAATAATTTAACGTTTTTATTTCCCCTGAATAGACAACGCGATACTCTGATTTTTTTTCACTCGAAGAATCATCACTACAGGCTGCACAAAGCAATGCGACAAGACATACGAAAAGCCACCAATACCTTTTCATCATAGGCATCCCCCTTAGTTTCTTTTTTGTCTCGCATAAAATAAGCAGTTAGATTCACCCCACCTTCACGTTAGAGGCAAGCCGTTAAAATGGAGCGATAAAACTGCTCGAAATAGGACCTGAATGTTCATCTGAATCACATTATTTTATTGTTGATAATCTTGGATAATTTGATATTTGCCCCGATGTTAAAAACGGTTGCTTGCCTAATTGGCAAGAAGAGCGTGTCCAATTGCTCGACAAATTGCCAGAATTTATTCCCCTCTCTATAAATTTGCTTATGTTAGGAACTGTAAAATTCGAAGCACTTCATAAAAATCATCTGTGATAAATTCCACTGTATTATGTGGCTTAAATGTAGCATTAGGGTAAAAGGAATTGCGATATGCGCGTGTATGGTCACGATAAATAATTTCTATTTTAAAGTGTTCAGGTAAGGATACTTGTAAGGATTTACGTGGAACTTTCATAGCCTCCTCCACTAGTCTCTTTGTTTCCTGAATGGCCAATTTAGGACTGACACTAATCGTTGCATTACCGATTCCTTCTTTCGTGGCAAAAGTGACAATGTTTTCATTTATGGTCTGAATTTCTTCTGTTAGCCCAACATCCCCGCTAACAAATGAAACTGGAACCCCATGTAATGCTGCTGCATACGTATTAATGAGAAATTCGCTGGCATACTCCCCGTTAATTTTGACATCTGCAAACACACAGAGTGTATGGGCCAAAGGATTGCGCTCACTTCCCCCTTTACTGTGATAGCCAATAAAAATGGCTCGATCAAACGTTTTATCTAATCCTGCGACCATACACATTGGGTCATAGGTCCATCCACGAATAATCTTGCAATGAATGGGTAGATTTGAAATGTCTAAATTTCGAGCTGAATCATGTGCATCCTTTAATAATATTTCAGTAGCTCCGCCAGCAATTGCCCCTTCAATCGCAGCTTCTACCTCCAGGGTCATCTGTTTTTGGAAAAACTGATAATCTGGGGCATTTAGTTCCGTTTCACTCCATACTGTAGTCCCCGTAATTCCTTCAATATCTGCGCTTATATAAACCTTCATATAAAATTAAACTCCTTTACATAATGATTATGAATAACTGCCTGCACTGCTCCGTAACTCGCTGACTGTGCTTGAACTCTCCTAGCCCAAGCAATATTGTTGTAATCATAATGCCACCATTCCTCTGAGTAGTTGGTAAAGCCCGCCATAGTCATGCAATTATAGAGAAGCCTTCTATAGGTGCAGGCTTTGGGATTCTCATTTGGAAAAAGTTCAAAATAACGTGTCGCGGATTTTGCACTGATTTCATCAAAAGCTGTGCCAAGATTCAATGCATGACCATTTATATCCCCCAATGTGATATCGACAGCACCCCCTGTTAAATGGGGAACAAGATGAGCGCAATCAAGGCTTGGAAATGCAACATATCTTCGTGTTTCACAGTCAATTTCTTGTGCAGTCAATTGCGGAAATCGTTGTGCAATCTCCTGTGCAAAATGTGTAAACAAATACTGCTGTACTTGAAAGGGACGATAGCCATCATATAACACTAAACTATATATTTTTGGCAATATCGAAAGCGCTTCTTTTAATCGCTCATAGACACCTTCACGTACGTAGATCACCTGTAAGCTATTAGGTATCTTTTGTTGATGGTAAATGGGCTTGGTAAAAATTCTAGGATGCTGTCCTTCGATTTTAATTAGCGGCTCAAAGCTTTCACCCACAGCAATTTCCGAGGAATGAAATGAAGCGTTATTAGCTGTAATCGGATGAAAAACGCTTTTCTTAATATGCATCACTCCAATCAAGCAAAAAAATAAATATTTTTCAGATAATTCAGTTTCTTTACCTATATGCCGTTGACTAGATAAATAGTGAATAAATACATAATAATAGTTATTTTCTAATCATCAAACAATGGACGACATAAATGACTGCTAATAGTCGAAATTTATTCTTTTTCACTTTTTTATGGAGTTTATTCGTAGCGAGTGTTGATAATAACTGAAAAAATAAAAAAAGCTATTGAACCATTTTCATGACTCAATAACTTTTATGAGCTACTACTTTTCAAAAAATGGGTAGGCTTCTACTTTATGCCCATCTCTGCCTACTGTAGTTATTGCCTGTGATAAGGAATTCAAAATGGCTTCCTCTGTTGCCTCTGCCGCTGCCTTAAATAGCTGATTCATAATAGGATGATCCTCGCGAAGCTGTGTGCGTGTCTCCACAAGTTGATTTGATATATGAGGAATACAATGTGCTGTGGTAAAGCCAATAACAATATCACCACTTCCATGGGAAAAATGGCTTCCTGTTCGACCAAGTCCGATACCACAGCGTTTGATAATACGTGTTAATTGACGACTACTAAGTGGGGCATCCGTTGCCAGTACAATGATAATGGAGCCATCTGTTGGAGGTATAGTCGATTGAGGAGATACAGAAGTCCCAACATAACGTTGCGCTAAAAATTCTGTGCTTTGCCCAAAATTACTAAGCACCATACAGCCTATGGTATAGGTGATTGTCTCATAGTGGACAATGCGAGAAGAGGAGCCTATTCCTCCTTTATAGCCAAAACACATCATTCCTTTACCGGCCCCAATTGCTCCTTCCTGTGCAACATCATTTGTTGCAATGCGAATCGCTTCTATAGCATGCTCCGGTGTTACTGAACAGGCACGTATTGAATTTAAATAACTATCATTACATTCGCCCACGATAATATTAATCGTTCCTGTTGTTTGCCCAATATCATGATTCATGTCAAGCATATATTGCAATGCTCCCTGTGTAACAGTCGGAACACCGAAAGTATTGGTGAGCATAATAGGTGCTTCAATAACCCCCAGCTCATTTACCTGTATTAGTCCCGTTGTTTTTCCAAAACCATTTAAGACGTAGCTTGCTCCTGTAACCTTTTGCTGAAATAAATTACCCTTATGCGGTAAAATGGCGGTTACACCTGTACATGCATATGCGCCATCTTGCGTTAATGCTTCATCAATTGTCATATGCCCCACACATACGTCTGCTACATCTGTAATGCAATTTTTTTCGCCAACGGGCAGCGTCCCAATTGAAATGCCTCTATCCCGAATTTTACCTGGCAATTTTATTCCCCCTTTTGAATAGCTTTCATGACAGCAGCATGGGCATGTATCATCGTTGTATCAAAAACAGGAATATTTATATCATTCTGCTTGATTAGCAACCCTATCTCTGTACAACCAAGAATAACTCCTTGCGCACCAGACTTTACAAGGCTATCAATTACTTGTAAATAATAATGTTTAGAAGAGGGCTTAATTTCCCCTAAACACAATTCATCATAAATGATTCGATTGACCTCTACTCTCTCCTCCGCCTGTGGAACAAGTACAGTAATTCCGAAGGTTTCCACTCTATTCTTATAGAAATCCTGCTCCATCGTATACTTTGTCCCGAGAAGAGCTATTTTTTGTAAACCCGTCTCTACTATTTTATGGGCTGTTGCATCAGCTATATGTAAAATGGGAATCTTAACCCTCTGCTGAATGCTATC
This sequence comes from Lysinibacillus sp. UBA6686, assembly GCF_002455205.1. Taxonomy (NCBI): domain Bacteria; kingdom Bacillati; phylum Bacillota; class Bacilli; order Caryophanales; family Bacillaceae; genus Lysinibacillus; species Lysinibacillus sp. UBA6686. Next base: position 94,613 of record NZ_DKJS01000073.1, read on the forward strand.
CACCACCTTATGCATAGTATTGGTGCATATAACAATAAAACTTGCGCCTGCATTCTCCAAAGAATAGGCAGCTTCAGCAAGCACCTCACCAGCCTTGTCCCATTCCCCCCTTGCTTGAAAATGTTCAATTTCCTGAAAATCTACACTATACAATATACACTTTGCCGAATGTAAACCTCCTAACAGCTTTTTTACCTCTTCATTAAGTAGTCGATAATACTCCAAAGAAGATTCCCAACTCATGCCACCAACCAGTCCAATTGTCTTCATTTACTTTTCTCCTTTTCTACCATTATATATTAATTTAATCTCAAAAAGGTATTTTCCACTTATGAGGATTCGCTTCGTCTATTGCATTTCTCCATTTCTTCAGCCGTTCTTTTCAAATATTGCAAATACCTAATTAATAAAATTGGAAGAATTGTGGTCAATAGATTGATACTAATAAATAAGCCTGTTCCATTTCAATTAAACGTGATTAAATCAAACCAATTAGGCCGCTAAAAGCCCGAACTAATACAGATGGAATACGTGGAAAGAGAAAAGTGATTAATCCTGCCAAAATGATTATCACCATAATCATCAGTAAAAAATGCCAGTAAAGTTGAAAATAGAATGCCATCCTCTCTCCTCCTTTTAACATAATATCTTTTTCTTTACTCTTGCATCGATATTCCCATCATATTTTGATGTTATTTTGACTTCAGAAAGTAAACGCTCCCACAACCCTTATCTGTTAAGATAGGCTATAAATATCGATTTTAACACCATAATATTACCATAATTCATTATTTTCAAAAAGTTGATTTTTAATAAAAAATAAGTGTAGACTAAAACGTATTGTGAAAGGAGGAAAGCTGATGGAATGGATATCTACTATTGTCAATAACACGAACTCAATATTATGGACCTATATTCTTATCATACTATTATTAGTAGCAGGATTATATTTTTCATTCGGCACAAAATTTGTACAAATTAGACTTTTCCCAGAAATGTTCCGCTTAATTGTTGAAAAAAGAGAAGGGGAATCAGGAGTTTCGCCATTCCAAGCCTTTACGATAAGCGCAGCCTCGCGTGTAGGGACAGGTAATATTACTGGTGTTGCTTTAGCAATTGGTGTAGGTGGACCAGGTGCAGTATTTTGGATGTGGATCATTGCTATATTAGGGATGGCAACTGCCTTTATTGAAAGTACTTTAGCTCAGGTATACAAGGTGAAGGATGGCGAAACATTTCGTGGTGGACCAGCTTATTATATGGAGAAGGCGTTAGGACAACGCAAGCTTGGGATTATTTTTAGTATTCTGCTAACATTAAGCTTTGGCTTTATTTTTAATGCTGTACAGTCTAATACAATTGCAACCTCTGTAGGTGAAGCGTTTGGTATAAGACCTTGGATTATTGGCGTTATATTAGTCGTATTAACAGCCTTGATAATTTTTGGTGGGGTTCAAAGAATTGTAAAAGTGACACAGGTCCTTGTACCCGTTATGGCTATTTTCTATTTATTTGTCGCACTCTATGTGGTTGTCACAAACTTATCTGAAATCCCTGCCGTTTTCAAGCTTATTTTCACACAAGCTTTTGGACTTCAGGAGGCTGCTGGAGGAGCAATTGGTATCGCCATTATGCAAGGTGTACGTCGTGGTTTGTTTTCTAATGAGGCTGGAATGGGGAGTGTGCCTAATGCAGCGGCTACAGCTAATACCTCACATCCAGCTAAACAAGGGCTTGTACAGAGCTTAGGTGTCTTTTTTGATACGATTATGATTTGTACAGCAACCGCATTTATCATTATTTTAGCGGGCTTATATGACAAAGGAGAAAGCAATGGCATTATCCTTACGCAAAACTCACTTGCTGTCCATGTAGGTGAATGGGCACCTTACTTTATTGCTATTGCCATTATCTTCTTTGCCTTTAGCTCGATTGTTGGTAACTACTATTATGGAGAATCCAATATTGAATTTATGAATGCCCATAAAGGATGGATGTTTGGCTATCGTACGTTAGTGCTGGCAATGGTCATGTTTGGTTCCGTTGCACAAGTTCAGCTAGTATGGAATTTAGCAGATTTATTTATGGGATTAATGGCATTCATTAATATAACGATTATTATGATTCTTGGAAAAATTGCCTTTCTTATTTTAGACGATTTTACAACTCAACGTAATACAGGCAATAATCCAGTATTTTATGCAAAATCAATTCCAGCATTGAAAAATACAGATTGTTGGGACGAAGATCGCTAATACCTCAAAACGCCAATCTTTAAATGGAGGGCATTGATAGACATAAAAACTAAAAAAGTCGATTTGCAGCACATTTTTTGTGGCAAATCGACTTTTTCAGTGTCCTACTATAATGAAATGGCGTTTTTGAAGTTAATAGTTAAATTGACTAATTAACTGTTTTAATTCATCTGCCATATGTGCTAAAGCCTGTGCAGATGCATTGATTTCTTCCATTGAAGCCAATTGTTCCTCAGTAGAGGCAGCTACATCCTCAGATGCACTTGCATTACTCTGTGCAGAGAAGGCCAAGTCCTCTGTAATAGCTGTTACTTCTTGCACGCTTGCTGACATTTGCTCAGAGGCAGAAGAAACCTCATTCATTTTTGGCATAATATCATTCATGCTTGTGAAGATCACTTGGAATTTAGTAATAGCTTCATCAGATACCTTTAAACCATTTTGAACATCCTCTGAAACTTTCGCCATAATATTAACAGATTGTTCAGTCTCTAGCTGAATACTATGAATAAGCTCAAAAATTTGCTTGGCTGATGTCTGAGACTGCTCAGCTAGCTTCCTTACTTCATCAGCAACAACGGCAAACCCTTTCCCATGCTCCCCTGCTCTCGCTGCTTCAATGGCAGCATTTAAAGCTAATAAGTTAGTTTGATCCGCAATGCCCGTAATGACATCTAGAATCGATGTTATTTGCTGTGAGCGTTCATGTAAAGTTTGGATTTTCTGGTTGGATTCTGTCACCGATACATGGATTGATTGCATTTGATCCTTTGTATTTTGGACTGCCTTTCCACCTTCATCTGCTTGATGCGTAGCGTGTTGGGAGAGATCTGTCACACTAGAAGAGATTTCAGCAATATGAAGAATTGCCTTTGAAAGCTCATGAAGCGATTGTGCGTTCTTATTGGCACTCGTTGTTTGTGTATCAGCACTTGATGCAACATCCTGAATGGATATGGCAACCTTCTCCGTTGCGATACTTGTTTGATTCGCATTGGCAGTTAGCTCTTCGGCTGAAGATGCCACTTCCTCAGCATTTTGCTCAATTTTTTGGATAAGTGCACGTAAACTACCTTGCATATCATTAAAGGCTTGACCTAGCTGCCCAATTTCATCCTTAGAGGTTACCACGACTTTTTCTGTTAAATCACCCTTACTAATCGTTACAGCACTATCCTTTAATGCTCTAATCGGTTTAATCACAGCCTTCATAACAAAATAGAAAACAATGGAGCTGATTACAATAGCTGCGCCTAATACCAGAAGTGTATGAGATAAGATCGTTGAAGCAGATTCATCTATTTCCTTCGCAAAAATTGTGCCAGTAATTTTCCAATTGGTCAGCTCATTAGTTGTAAAAAACATAATACGATTATCGCCATTAAAGACATATTCGTATGTCCCAGATGTGCTGTCGTATAATTTATCAAGGAAGCTCTCTTTTAATTCTCCGCCCGCTTCTAAGGTAGGATGAGCAATTACCATATTATTGTCACCGAAAATGGAAGGATAGCCATTTTTACCGATGCTAATGGAGTCTGAGATTTTTTGAAGGTCCGTTAATTTTATATCAACAGCGACTACTGCAGACTGATCCTCTACCTGTCTGGCAATTGTTACAACCATTTCTCCGGTCCCTGCATCAATATAAGGATTAGTAATTACCGTGTCACTCTTAAGTGATTTTGCTTTCTTGTACCAATCTCTTTCCAATGGGTTATAATCTTCCGCATTTATTCTAGGCTCTTGTAAAAATTCACCTTTATCTGTTCCAACATAAATACTTAAAACATCTGGATGAAGCTTTGTATATTGTTGAAATTTTGCGAGTACGGTCTTTTTTGATTCCTCATACTGCGTGGCATCTATTTCTTTACTGAATATACTTACATCATTTATTTTTTCACTAATCGTTTTATCAATAAGTTTATTTAAAATTTCTACGCTTTCATTTGCACTAAACAAAATTTCTTGTTCTATAGAATTTTTAGCCGAAAGGTAGGACAGACTCCCAACAGAAATGACTGGGATAAGTAATATAAGAGCAAATAAAGTATAAAGCTTGCCCTTAAAGCTTCCAAAAAATTGTTTCATGCAACAGTTCTCCTTTTGTCTTCGTTAGCTATAAAAGTTTGTTCTAGAGATGTGTTTGTACGCTATATGCTTATTGGCACTTTAGACACAAAAAGAATGCCGCTTCCCTCCCCTGTTCAACCTTCCCTTCCTTTTCAATTCACCCCAAGCTTTTATCGGACGAAATAACTATTTTCTAACCTCATTTTCATTTTTTAAATATTTCTAACATTTAAGGCTTCTCGATAAATCATATAAAACTTTCGATAAATGCTCAAAATTAATCGATAAATTTAGATTTCTTCTCGATATAACAAATTTAAGCGTATTCGATTGCTAGATCGAATACGCTTACGTGTCAATAATGAATATTAATATTTAAATGACTGAATGGATTCTTGTAGGTCAATTGCCATTTTAGCCAAATGGGAGGAGGCGGCTGCAACTTCTTCCATCGCTGCGTTTTGTTCCTCAGATGAAGCAGCCACACTTTGCACATTGCCACTTGATTTTATGGATACCTCGCTAATATAGTCGATTTCTTTCACTAGTTTTTCAATATCTAGATAAATTGCTCGTATAGCTGCCATGACAGCCTGTGTTTGTGCCTGTACATCATTTATAGCCTCATCAATTGCTAGGAAATTATCTCTTGCCACATTCACTTTGTCCCGACCAACCGTTACAGACTCATTACTGTTGACCATGTCTTCCTCGATAATTCGAGTGCTTTCCGTAATTTGCGCAACAACCTTTTCAATATCTATAGCAGCTAAATTCGATTCATCTGCTAATTTTCGAACCTCTTCGGCAACTACTGCAAAGCCCTTACCATGCTCACCGCTTCGTGCGGCTTCTATCGAGGCATTGATTGCTAATAAATTCGTTTGCGTGGCGATATTTTTGATAACATTTACTGCTGAAGCAATCGCTGCCGTATTTTCATCTAAATCATTAACGCGAGTGCTTAGTTCTGCCGTATTATCTGAAATCTCATTCATTTGTTCACTAACATCCCGAACTGAGGAACGCCCTGAACTTGCCATGTTTTTCGTTTCCACTGTGGCATTATTCATATTATCAATACTTGTTGAAATCTCGTTCATTTTTTTCAAGATATGTGAGGATAAATTTCGAACATCCCTCGTAAGAGTGTCCTGCTGTTCAATCCCTTGTGCAATATCTTGAATGGATTCTGTCACCACCTCAGTTGCCTGCGTTACCTCCATACTGCTTGCTGTAAGCTGCTCAGAGGTTGCTGCTACTTGTTCAGAGGATTGTCCAACTTGCTTCATCGTATGTCTTAGCTTTTCTGACATCATATTAAAGGAATTCGCCAGTTGAGCAAACTCATCCTTTGTTTTAAATTGAAGGTGCGTTTGCAAATCACCATTTGAAAACTTATCCATTTCCACAACAGTTTGTTGAATATTTTTTGCAACTCTTCTGCCAAATACAGTGGCAATAATAATACTGATAAGCAGTGAGATAATTGCCAATACTGCAATTTCTTTACCACTTCTGTCTCCACTTTGCCTTGTTACCTCTATAAGAGACTGCATATCCTTTTGCTGCGCTGTTGCCATTGTTTTACCAAAGACAACTAATTTTTGCGAGCCCTCTCCTAATATTGGTAATGCAAGCTGCTGTGCTTGTTGAGGCTCACCATTTTGAAACAGTGGCACTATTTTTTCATCAATTGGCTTTTCCCACTCATCTAATTGCTTTAAAAACTGATCAAAATCTGCATTTTTATAGCCAAGTTCTTCAATACGACGAATGGACTTATGTAAGGTATCTCGAATTTCAAGATGATTGTTAAGCATTTCTTCCTTTCCATACAGCATATAACCTCTTATAGCTGCATTTGCTCGAACTGTTTGAAAGGAAATATCCTGATATAAATCGATAAGTTCTGTTTTTTCTTGAATCTCTTTAAGGGTGTGTCGGTTATCATTTAAATAGTACATGGAAATACCTGTAATTAATAATAAAAAAATCAACACTAGCCCAAAAGCAAACTGCAATTTTCTTTCTACCGTTATCTTCATAAAGCTCCCTCTATTCTGCTATTGTCATAAACTCTCTTGAGTATAGCCTATCTATAACTATTATCCTAGATGAAGTAAAACGAAAATCTTCATATAAAACTAATTTTTTACAATAAATAAACACATTTTAAAATTTCTTGACTTTTCTATGTTTAATAAATATTGCCTTTTCCATTCAATTCTCCCTTATTTATATTTTAATGTTTTTATTTCCCTTAACTAGATAGAATGACTTATACTAACGGTAAAGTACCTACAATCAGCGGTGCTTTACGGGCAGTTGATCTTCCATTTGTAGTGGTGATCTTGTACCTGACCCTTCGTTTTTGGTACAGTTAAATTACTGCGATAAGATAAAGGAGGTCATTTATATGAGTAAACCAGAATTATATGTGAGCATAGTAGTTGGTCCAAATTGTGATATCGAATCCATTGCTTTAAGATCTGTCTTGGAGTCATTTGGTGCAAGAGTGACGTTTCATTTGATTGGAAGACCCAATGATTTGATAGATGTACTATCAGGTCAGGATCTTGATCAAAAATTGGATTATTTAATTCTTAATTTTCATGGTGATGAGGGGCGCTTTATTATGCCTGAGCTAGGGGAGGAGGTTTATGAATTAAATGAACCAAGAGGGGCATTTTTTAGTTCACAAGAGGTACTACAATATTGTCAACTTCATGGTGTAAAGGTGATTGCCTCTGGCTGTTCACTAGGTGAAAAGCAATTAGCTTCTGCCTTTTTAGAAAGCGGCTGTCACTCCTATTTAGGACCAGATGATTACATAGATGGCAATGCAAATTTAATGTTTTTAATTAGTTTTATGTATGAAATTATAGCGCATGGAAAAACACAGCAGGAGGCATATGAAATCGCCAAAGCTATAGATACAGAAACCTCTATGTATCAGCTATATTTTTCATAAAATTCAAAAAATCGTAGCTAAAAACAGCTACGATTTTCTTTATTGATGCTTTTTTACCATCGCATCTGTAAAATTCTGAGATTGCCCTCTTGGAATACTTAATGTTTGCCATTGTGAGCCAGTTACTTGTTTCGCAATGTAAATAATTTGTCCCACATGCTGAGCGTAATGTGACATTTGTCTTTCAATCGCATCAATCACCGAATGCTGTTCTCCCCTGATTGTAATAAATTTTTCTAAGTCAGCTTCTGTTAATTGCTCGATGGCATCCAAAAAAACTTGCCATCCTTTTTCCCAAGTTGTTAAAATTTCTTCTGTAGTAGTAAAACTGTCTATAAATTCATCATCCCGATTTCTCGTTGCTTTCTCACCATCCGTTGTTAAAAAATCCGTCCATCGGGATATCATGTTGCCGCTAATATGCTTGACTATAACGGCAATGCTATTGGACTCTTCATTAATAGTCCAATGGAATTGTTCATGATTTAACTGTGATAGTGTTTTGTCACCTTGCTCTTTGAGATTTTTAAACCTTTTACTAATTACATCTAAATAGATTTGTTCGAAGTTCATAAATATTCCCCCTTCTTCAAATGATACGTCAAATTTTGTGAGACATCCAGCAATCAAGGAAGCTCCCTAATAATTGATGTTATCTTTATTTTATATTATTTAACACAGGGAAAGTAGCGTTATCATTATGACCGAGTATAAATTCCTTTACCAACCCAATCATTTTCTTTTGCATAGCCTCTTCATTTGAATTGACTAGATAGGCGATATGAAAAACATAACCATTATGATAGGTGTAAAGCTCATTGGCTGTTGTCGAAGCAAGACTAACCTTATTATTTTTTACATCAAAATGATAATAGTGATACGTCAACGCACCTCCTTCAGTTGGAACAATTTGATGGAATAGTGGACTATTACCTATCATACCTTCGTTTTTAATTTTATTGCCCAATAAATCGCTTGTATCTTCGTTAACATAAAAGCTTGTCAATGGATTACGTTCTACATTCGTAACCGAGAAAATAGCAAATTGCTGATCATTACCGTCTAATGATTTTTGTAAGTATGAAAATTGTAGCTGCGTCTGCAAACGTCCATCTGCCATTTCTGAAGTGACTGCATAAACCTCCTGGATATTAGCCTTAAAAGGTAATTTCCCAGGTTCAATCGGATGAATTACATTTCCCATAGCAGCGGCTACCTCTTGCATGGCTTCATAACCTTTAAGTGGATGATAAAATTCAAGGTTTTTGCGAGCATTGAGATGATCCGCAATTTGGAAATGTTGACTATATGTTATATCAGTTCCCTTCACCTTTGTATCAAATAAAGAGGCTAAAGTTGTAGTATCTATGGTCGCTTGTAGTTTGTTTTCTGGCTTAGTTAGCTGTGAGGCGATAAAAAATAAAATAGCACAAGTAATAGTCAGGGTAATGACTCTATTTGGCCAATGTCGTCGCCTTTGCAGTGGCTGTTCCTGCTTTATTTTCAATTTCACCTGTTCAATAATCGTTTCTTTTCGTTCTGATATATCTGTTAACACTTTTAAAGTATGTTTATTCATTGTAAAGTACCTCCCATTCAATATCCTGAAGATCCCTCTTTAATAATTGCTTCCCCTTTTTCAAACGAGATTTGACGGTTCCCTCTGGAATTCCCAGTAATTCAGCAATTTCCTTTATAGGCATGTCCTCTAAATAAAAATATACAATAGGCTCCCGCTGCTTTATCGGTAATCTTAAAATAGCTTCATCTAAAATTGTTTGTTCATCACGTTGAATAAGTGCATCTTTTATAACGGTTTTTTGCTTTGAAAACAGTTTATGCTGCAATACAATTTTTCGAAATGCCCAGCTCTTTAAGTAATCCTTACTTCTATTAATAGTCATTCGTGCTAAGTAAGCTTTTATCTCTCCCCTCTCCTCATAATGTTTTTGATGATGATAGAATTTAATAAATACATCTTGTACAATATCCTCTGCTATTTGTAAATCCTTTGTATAATAGTAAGCAATTCGGAATAATCGCTCTGTATGTTGTTCCATAAGTTGTTCCAAATTTTCTATATAAGGCAATATTTTCCCCTCCTATATACTATAAACGAAGCTCAATCTATAAAAGATTATTTTCTACCATAAAAAAACCGTCTCTTCATGGAGAGACGGTTTCCATAGTGTTGAAAAACTAAATG